>CAYWDW010000506.1:0-4841 GCA_964457105.1 uncultured Heliobacteriaceae bacterium | reverse complement strand
TTCATCGTCAGCTTCAGTCACGACGCGATGATGACGCAGGAGCGGCTCAGCCCGTTCGAGCGCCGCCGACACATCAATCCACACCAGATGCGCAAAGGAACAATGTGATGGACAGAACGCAACAGGAAGCCGGGCTGATGGCCGGCGGAAGCAGCGATGAAAGCGGAACCCGGGATGGAAACAGGGGCCGGGGCGGTTCTGCTTTCGACCAGATCAAATCAACCGTAGCCAGCGGCCTGCACGCGGCGGCGCAGACGATTCAGCAGAAGACGGCGGGAGCTGAGCAGTCATCTGATCGCGCGAGTCTGGGCAGTCGCGCTGCCACCTGGCTGGATCGTTCGGCTGATTACGTCAGTGAGATGGAACCGCAGCGCGTCAAAACCGACCTGGAAAACCAGGTGCGCCGCAATCCGGGCAAAAGCCTGCTGATTGCCGGTGTCGCCGGGCTGGTGCTGGGCCGAATACTGCGAAGGTAGACCGCATGCGACCCCAACAGAAACTGGAAACTCTGACGGCGACAGCCGCGCCGCGTGAATCGCTCGGCGAACTGCTCAGCGACCTGGCGAGTCAGTCTTCGAGCCTGATTCGTGACGAGGTTGCGCTGGCGCGACAGGAGCTGCGCGAAAAAGTCAAAGCCGTCGAGTCCGCCATCATCATCATCGCCTGCGGCGCAGTCGCAGCCTTCGTTGCCGTGCTGGCGTTGTGTGCGACGGTCATTCTGGCGTTGTCTGAATATCTGGAACCCTGGCAGGCGGCGCTGCTGACAGGCATCGTGCTGGCCATTGCGGCGGTCATCATCCTGGCTGTTGGCATCAGCCACCTCAGGCACACCAGCCTGAAACCCGAACAGACGATTGAGACGCTGGAGGAAAACAAGGAATGGCTGAGAGAAATCACCTGATGACCGCGTCACAGTCTCAGGCGGCGTCACCTGAACGCAGCGCCGCAGACATCCGGCACGACATTGCCGCCCGCAGAGACTCAATCACTGAAACCGTGGATCGCCTGAGCGACCGCGTTCAGGAGACTTTTGACTGGCGCACTTACGTGGCCGATTACCCGCTCGTTGCCATCGGCGTAGCGGCAGGCGTCGGGGTGCTGGTGGCCGGACTCTTCAAACCGCGCCCGTCGCCCGGTGAACGAATGATGGACGCCTTTGCCGACGGCATCGAAGACCTGAGCGACCGCTTTCGGCATCAGCTTGACGGGGCCGGGCTGAGACGCCGTCGTTCCGGCGGGCTGAGTCGCACGGTCCGGGCGGCGGCCACCGGCGCGCTGACCAAAGCCGCGACCAGTTATCTGCATTACCGGCTGGCCGAAAGCGCCATGCTGCGTCAGACGGCGGACGCGGATCAGGAATGGCCGCGCAGCAGTGATGAATTGCAGTAGTCGTCGGTCCTGGTCGCTGAGCGGATTCAATCAGGTTATTTCAGGGCGGCGGAGCAGACCGGCTGAACTGATGCCCCGGACTTACAGACCAGAAATCATTCCCCCGCTGGCAATCAACCTGTTTTCATTTTTGGAGGAGTTATGGCAGAACCGAATACCAAAAGCACACCGGAGCAGGGACGAACAACGGGCAGCAATCCCGGCAGCGCGGTGCCTGCACCCGGCCAGGGGGCAGGGCCGAGCGGTCACAGTGTCGGCTCGACCGGCAGTCAGGGCAGTCAGGGCAGCAGCGCGACGGGGCAGGCCCGCGCCCGTACTCCTGAACCAACGGGTAGCCAGGCCGGTTCGACGATGGAGCGCGGGGCTGCGGTAGCGGGGCAGGCGAAACAAACCGTCAGCGATGCCTACAATCGCGCCAGTCAGAGCGTGAATGACACCTGGGATCAGGCGCTGAATTACAGCCGTCAGAATCCGGGCACCGCCACGCTGATTGCGTTTGGCGCGGGCGTCGGAGTCGGGTTGCTGCTGGCCGGTCGCATCAGTTCGCGCAGCCGCACGCAGCGACTGGTTCCGCCGATTCTGAATGCGTTGTCAGACATCGCCTCAGAAATCTTCCGTTAAGGCGGAAGCTTTCAGCCGTCGGAGCCGGGCGCCGGTCAGTTTCACGCGCACTGATGGTTGCGGCCCGATCAGCCGGGTTCCAAAGCCGCCCGGCTCCGACGGAGCAAATGGTCGTCAGCAGCTCGGTTCATCTTCACCTGACTGATGCTGCGCCCGGCCTGGTCACGCCTGATTGAGATGCCTTCCCGGCAACCATCCGGCGCTGACCTGCGCGGCCTCCTGCCGAACGCGCAGTTCAGCCGAAACCGGCAGCCGCTGCGGCCCCCCTGTCCATTGCCTGTTGGATCCGAACAGATGATGATTGAGGTATCAGCAATGAGGATGCTTTGTGTTGAGAAATGGCCCCGCCGCGGACTGCGTCAGACAGTCCTGAGTGCGGGCCGCATTATTCCGGCGTGGCAGCCCCTGCCTGACCGGATCGTGGGAACAAGCAGCAGGCGGGCACGCGCGGCGTTGCGCCATCTGCCTGCTCTGCCCAGGGGCTGGAGACAATCATGAGTCGGACCTCGAACCTCACCATTCTCGATGTAAATGATGATGCGGTCAGCCGTGCCGAGCTGTCCGATCTGCTTGAGAACGCCCCGGTCGGGCTGCAATGGATTGGCCGTGACGGGACGATTCTCTGGACGAATCAGGCTGAACTCGACCTGCTCGGCTATCCGCGCGACGAATACATCGGCCATCACCTCAGCGAATTTCACGCCGACCAGGCCGTGAGCGCGGAACTGCTGGAGCATCTCACAAGCGGCGCAACGGTTCACAACCGCGAGGCCCGGCTGCGGGCCAGGGATGGTTCGCTGCGCTGGGTTATGATCAGCTCCAACGTGCTGTGGAAGGACGGCGAGTTTATGCACGCCCGCTGCTTTACGCGCGACATCACCCCGTATAAACAGGCCGAAGCCGCGCTGCGTGCCAGCGAGGAATTCAATCGCCGCGTGCTGGAAAGCAGCGCCGACTGCATCAAGGTTCTCGACCTTGAGGGGCGGCTGCTGGCGATGAATCCGCCCGGCGTGGCGGTGATGGAGATTGATGATTTCAGCGTTTGTCTGGGCCGGCCCTGGCTTGAATTCTGGGATGACGATTACCAGCCGCGCGTGCGTGAAGCTCTGGCGGTGGCCGCCGGGGGCGGCATCGGACGCTTCACCGCGCCGTGCCACACGGCCAGGGGCACTCTGAAATGGTGGGATGTCGTCATCTCGCCGGTGTTCGATCAGCACGGCGAGCCGGAACGGCTGGTGGCCATTTCACGCGACATCACCGAACGCCGGCAGCTTGAGGAAGAACGCCGCCGCCTGTATCAAAGCGAACAGGCCGCCCGCGTCCGCGCCGAAGAGGCGAGCCGGATGAAGGATGAATTTCTGGCCATCGTATCGCACGAACTGCGCGCGCCGCTCAACGCCATTCAGGGCTGGGTCAAGCTGCTGCGCGAAGGCCGCCTGAGCGAGGCCGAAGCTGCCCGCGCGCTCGAAACCATCGAACGCAGCGCGTATGCCCAGAATCGCATCATCAGCGACCTGCTCGACGTGTCGCGCGTCATCACCGGCAAGCTGCGCCTCAATGTGCGCCCGGTGGAACCGGCGCGCGTCATCGAAGCGGCCCTTGAATCGGTGCGGCCCGCCGCCGAGGCCAGAGAAGTGCGGCTTGAACAGATTCTCGATCACGGCGCGGGGCCGATTTCAGGCGATTCGGACCGGTTGCAGCAGATCGTCTGGAATCTGCTTTCCAACGCCATCAAATTCACGCCGCGCGGCGGGCGCGTCGAGGTGCGGCTCGAACGGGTCAATGCCGGCATTGAAATCATCGTCAGCGACACGGGCGCGGGCATCAAGCCGGAACTGCTGCCGTATGTCTTTGATCGTTTTCGCCAGGGCGACAGTTCCAGCACGCGGCGCTTTGGCGGCCTTGGCCTCGGCCTGGCGATTGTGCGGCACCTGACCGAAATGCACGGCGGCACGGTGCGCGCCGAAAGCCGTGGCGCAGGCCAGGGCGCAACTTTCATTGTCCGGTTGCCGGTGCTGATGACGCACCATCGCGCGGGCGAACAGGAGCAGGTTCATCCGGCGGCGGAAGATCTGCTGCCTGGCCCTGACCGCGCGCCCGAACTGACTGATTTGCGCGTGCTGGTGGTGGATGATGACCGCGATGCCCGCGATCTGGTCCGCACGATTCTGGCGCAGTGCGGGGCTGAGGTGAAAACCGCCGGTTCAGCCCGGGAGGCGCTTGAATTTTTCACCAGTGCGGCACGCTGGCAGCCTGAACTGCTGATCTCTGACATTGAAATGCCCGAACGAGACGGTTACGACTTTCTGCGGGATGTGCGACGGCTGAACCCGGAACAGGGCGGGCGCGTGCCGGCCCTGGCCCTGACCGCCTATGCGCGGGTTGAGGATCGTTTGCGCGCGCTCGCCGCCGGGTTTCAGATGCACGTCGCCAAGCCGGTCGAAACCGCTGAACTGCTGACGGTGGCCGCGAGCCTGACCGGACGCCTGGCCAGGGTGAAGCGACAGTCTGCCCCGCAGCCCGAAACCGAAAGGGCCAGGGGCGAAGGTCAGGGCGCATAGCCAACCCCTGGCCAGACAGCAATGACATTCAGTTAAGCGAGAGAACAGGTCGGAAGAGAGATGACGGAACAGACGGAAATAACGGAAATAACGGAAAGCTTCAGACCTGTGCTGAATCGGCCTGGTTTCGTCTGTTCCGTTATTTCCGTTTGTTCCGTTATCTCTCTTCCGACTTGTTCTCTCGCCTGACTTAATGCCATTGGCTTCTGAACCGGTGCCGGAGAGATGAGCGAAGCGGCAGGTATTTACCTTCACATTCCGTTCTGCGCC
>CAYWDW010000505.1:0-4845 GCA_964457105.1 uncultured Heliobacteriaceae bacterium | reverse complement strand
CTACTTTCTGCCGCGTGATTCGTGAGTGACGGGGAGACTTTCGTCAACTGAAGAATGTGGACGGGGGATGACGTGAACGCTCACGAGTTCACCGACGCGGCGGGCGGCGGCGGCTCCGGCATCAGTGGCGGCTTTGACGGCGGCGACATCGCCGCGCACGATGGCGGTGACGAAGCCGGCGCCGATCTTTTCATAACCGACCAGCGTGACATTGGCCGCCTTGACCATCGCATCGGCGGCTTCGATCATCGCCACCAGTCCTTTTGTTTCAATCATGCCGAGGGCTTCCATCGGGGTCTGACTCCTTTCAGTGTTTCACAGTTACTGATTCATCAGCCGGGCTGACTGCAGCAGCAGTTCAACCAGTTCCGCGCGCGTCAGCGTGATCTGTTCATGGCCGTCAGCGTTTGCCAGATCACCCTGCCGACCAATGCCGCAGACCTGTCCGGTTCTCGCTTCGGGGCGCATCAGGCCGCTGCGTTCGCGGATGTCGAAGAGCTTTTCAATCGCCCGGTCGGGAATCGTGTTTTCATTGCCAAGCGCACGCGCGACGAAACTGATCCTACAGGTATGTTCGAGCGTTTCGAGTTTATTGAAGGCCTTCTCAAGCGTGTCAGCATACGCCACTGCGCCGTGATTCGCCATCAGCAGCGCGTCGTGAAAGGGCAGAAACGGCTCAATCGCATCGGTCAGTTCGCGCGTCGAGGGCGTGCCGTAAGCGGCGAGCGGCACACAGCCGAGCGTCAGCACAACTTCGGAAAGTATCGCCTTGTCGAGCGACAATCCGGCGACGGCGAAACCGGTCGCGTGCGGCGGATGGGCGTGAACGACGGCGTGAATATCAGGCCGCGCCTGATAAATCACCTGATGCATCGGCCATTCCGACGAGACGCGATAATCAGTCGGTTCAAGCGGCTGACCTTCAAGGTTGACCGCGACCATCATTTCCGGCTTCATCCAGCCTTTGCTGACGCCCGAAGGCGTGGCAATCAGGCGATTCGGCCCGACCCGCACGCTGATGTTGCCATCGCCTGCGACAAGCAGCCCGCGGTCATAACACCGCGTGGCAATGGTCACGATCTCGGCTCTGATTTTCTGTTCGTCAACTGCCACGTCAGCCCGTCACCTGCTGATTGCCACCGACCTCTGTTCCGGCGGCGTCCTGATACTGAAAGCCATTGAGCGATTCATCGGCTTCATTGGCTGCCGCGCTTTGCGGACGCGCCAGAAAGTATGAAAGGCTCTCAAGCGAAATTGACATGTCCACGCTCCGGACCCTGACGCCGGGCCGCGCATTGAGCAGCACCGGGGCAAAATTCAGCACCGCCCTGATTCCGGCATCCATCACCTGCTCAAAGACGGCTTCGGCAGCAGTGGCCGGAACGGCGATGACCACAATATCAATGTTCTCGCGTTTGATAATGTCAGCAAGCTGCGCGGTGTCGTAAATCGGCAACCCGGTGCGCGAGAGGCGGCCAGCTTTCTCAGGATCGCCGTCAAACAGGGCCACGATCTGAAAGCTGTTGACATTGAAGCCCTGATAATTGGCCAGCGCCTGGCCCAGATTTCCCGCGCCGACGACGGCAATGCGATGTTCATTCATCAGGCCCAGAATCTGCCGGATGTGGTCGCGCAGTTCCCTGACGTAATAACCGACACCGCGCACCCCGAATTCACCAAAGTAAGCCAGATCCTTGCGAATCTGAGCTGAATTAAGATTGAACTGCTCTGCCAGCGCCTGCGAGGAGATCGTCTCAGCGCCTGCTGCATTCAGTTCATTCAGACAGCGCAGGTAGACCGATAAACGGTTGGTCGTCAGTTCAGAAATCTTTTCCGTTTTCATCGGATGAATATCAGATAAAGCCCTGGAAATAGTGCTTGTCAGTATGTTCACAAGCCGTGTTCGCACGATAGCGCAGCGGCGCGCTGACTGTCAATCAGCCCTCAGTGTTCCGCTGTCGGCAGCCTTAAAGTGTGCCTCAAAGCGCGATTTGACAGGGTTCCTGGCACTCCTTACACTGCCTGCGGGCAGGGCCTTTCAGGATGACCAGATGCACAAATGACCACGACATTCCGTCAATCAAACGGAAAGGAGCAGTCTGATTTGATCGCGCACATCACAGGCAAACTGATGCAGAAGCAGCCGAACTCGGTGATTGTGGATGTTGGCGGCGTCGGCTATGAACTGATCGTTCCGGTTTCGACTTTTTATGACCTTGGCGACCCCGGCAGCGATGTTTCACTGCGCGCTTACACCTATGTCCGCGAAGATGCCCTGCAGCTTTACGGCTTTCGCACCGAACGCGAAAAGAAACTCTTTTTGCTGCTGACAAGCATTTCCGGCATCGGCCCGAAACTGGCCATTACGATTCTTTCAGGCATGAGCGCCGATGAATTAATTCCGGCCATTCGCACCAACGACCTGGCCCGCCTGGTGGCGATTCCCGGCGTCGGCAAAAAGACGGCTGAACGCCTGGTGGTTGAATTGCGCGACAAGCTCGCCCCGCTTTCGACGCCCGAACTGGAGCAGCAGTTTCAGTCTGCCGCCGGAGCGGGCCTGACGCCCGACGCCCTGCGCGATGATCTGATTTCAGGCCTGCTCAACCTGGGCTGGCCGAAACCGGCCATTGAAAAAGCCGTGACCGCCACACTCAAAGAGATGCCGGACGCGAAATTTGAAGCGCTGCTCAAACAGGCCATGCGAAAACTGGCGCGATAAGCCATCAGATGCCGAACCCGGATTTGCACTATGGCGCGAAGGAAAGAGACAACGATGAATGCCACCGAATCAGCCGAAGAACGAATCGTAACCGGTGATGTCACCATCAACGATGAGCAGCAGGTCGAACTCTCGCTGCGCCCGCAATTCCTGCGCGAATACATCGGGCAGAAAAAGGTCAAGGACAATCTCAACATCTTCATCAAAGCGGCGCGCGCGCGCGGCGAAGCGCTCGATCACGTGCTGCTCAACGGCCCGCCGGGTCTGGGCAAAACTTCGCTGGCGATGATCGTCGCCCGCGAAATGAACGCGAAGATTCATTCGACCGCCGGGCCGGTGATTGAAAAGCCGGGCGACCTGGCCGCGATTCTGACCAACCTGGAACAGGGCGATGTTCTGTTTATTGACGAAATTCACCGCCTGCATCCGGCCATCGAAGAGATTCTTTATCCGGCAATGGAGGATTTTGAGCTTGATCTGGTGATCGGGCAGGGGCCGTCAGCGCGTTCGGTCAAACTTGATCTGCCGCACTTCACGCTGGTTGGCGCGACGACGCGCGCGGGACTGATTACGGCGCCGTTGCGCGGGCGATTCGGCATCAACTTTCATCTCGATTTTTATCCGGTCGAGGATTTGCAGATCATCGTCACGCGCTCGGCAGGCATTCTGAATGCGTCAATTGATGAGAGCGGCGCGCACGCCATTGCCCGCCGTTCACGCGGCACGCCGCGCATTGCCAATCGCCTGCTGCGGCGCGTGCGCGATTACGCCGATGTCGAATACAACGGCGAAATCACCGAAGCCGTCGCCAACGACGCGCTCAACCGCATGGAAGTTGATCGGTACGGACTGGATGAAACCGACCGCCGGATGCTGACGACGATCATCGAGAAATTCAACGGCGGCCCGGTCGGCGTCAGCTCCATTGCCGCCGCAATCAGCGAGGACAAGGAAGCGATTGAAGAAATTTATGAACCCTATCTGATTCAGATCGGGTTTCTCAATCGCACCCCGCGCGGACGCATCGTGATGCCGGCGGCTTATCAGCATCTCGGCATCAACTGGCATCAGAACGCGCCTGTGCCGCCGACTGATCAGCCGGAACTGTTCGGCAGTCGCTGAGCTGGCATCTCAAATCCTGAATGTCAAAGTTGAAATCTGAACGTTGAGAGACGGTGGCTGTATGGACATTTCAGAATTCGATTACGAACTGCCGCCGGAACTGATCGCGCAGCATCCGCTCAGGGAGCGTGACCGTTCGCGGATGCTGGTGATTGATCGCGCCGCCGGAATGTGGCGTGACAGTTCGTTTGCTGAACTGCCTGCGCTGCTCAGGCGCGGTGACGTGCTGGTGCTTAATAACACGCGCGTCTTCCCGGCCCGGCTCACCGGTCATCGCATTCGCAGCGGCGAGCGCGGCGCAAAGGTTGAAGCGCTGCTGCTGCGCCGCGTCTCAATTGAACCAGACGAATGGGAAGTCCTGGCCAAACCGGGACGCACGCTGCGCCCGGGCGCTGAACTTGAATTCGGCAATGGCCGTTTGCGCGGCGAAGTCATCGCGCAACTTGAAGAAGGTCGGCGAATCATTCGCTTTGTCGCGGCTGATGATTTCGACCAGGTGATTGATGAGATCGGCCACACGCCGCTGCCGCCTTACATCCGGCGCGCGTCTGACACTGAAAAGATCAGGCTTGACGAACCTGAATACCAGACGATTTATGCCCGGCAGCGCGGAGCCATTGCGGCGCCGACAGCCGGGCTGCACTTTACCGAACGTGTGCTGACCGAACTGACGGCGCGCGGCATTCAGACCGTTGAAATCACGCATCACGTCGGTTTCGCCACATTTCAGCCCGTGCGCGTCCGGCAGATCGAAGAACACCACATCGAAGCGGAACGCTACGAAATTCCAGCCGCTGCCGCTGAAGCAATCAATGCCGCACGAACGGCAGGCCGCCGCGTGATCGCGGTTGGCACGACCACGACCAGGGCGCTTGAAAGCGCGACTGACGACGCGCGACTAACGCGAGCCGGACGCGGTGTGACTGAACTTTTCATCTATCCGGGTTACAGCTTTCGCGCGATTGACGGCCTCATCACCAACTTTCATCTGCCACAATCCTCGC
>CAYWDW010000504.1:0-4851 GCA_964457105.1 uncultured Heliobacteriaceae bacterium | reverse complement strand
AAGGACTTTCAGTCCTTGAAGAAACCTCTGCACTTCCAGTGCAGAGTGGTTTAGTCCTGTCTTTTCTTTCTGAGTATCTTCCCCGTGTTCCCCTCTTCCCCCGTGGTTTTCCTTTTCAGAAATTCAAAGGCAACCAGGCAGATTATTGACCTTCAGCGAGCTTTTTCAGGGTTTCGGTGAAGGGCGGGCGGGCGACGCCGCGTTCGGTGATGATGGCGGCGACGTAGCGGTTCGGAGTTACGTCAAAGGCCGGATTCGCCACGCTGATGCCTGCGGGCGCAAGTTGCGCGTCGCGCACGTGCGTGACTTCGCTGGCGTGGCGTTCCTCAATCGGAATTTCATCGCCCGATGTCAGGCTCAAATCCAGCGTCGAAACCGGAGCCGCAACATAAAACGGAATGTTGTTTTCCCTGGCCAGCACGGCGACCGAATAGGTGCCGATCTTGTTGGCCACATCGCCGTTGGCGGCAATGCGGTCGGCGCCGACAATCACGCAGTCAATCCGGCCAGCCTTCATAAAATGCCCGGCCATATTGTCCGTAATCAGCGTGACCGGAATGTGATCCTTGTGCAGCTCCCACGCCGTCAGGCGCGCGCCCTGCAAAAAGGGCCGGGTTTCATCAGCAAAGACCGCCACGTGCTTGCCCGCTTCGACGGCGGCGCGAATGACGCCGAGCGCGGTTCCGTAACCGGCAGTGGCGAGCGCCCCGGCGTTGCAATGCGTCAGCACCGTAGCGCCGTCAGGAATCAGTTCAGCGCCGAAGCGGCCCATGGCCTGATTGGCGGCGACATCTTCCTCGTGCATCTGCTGCGCTTCGGCAATCAGGCGCGCGCGAATGTCAGCGAGCGAAAGCCCCGCGCGACTGAGCGACCGATAAAGATGGCGCATGCGTTCAATCGCCCAGAACAGGTTGACTGCGGTCGGACGGGTAGCCGCGAGGACTTCGCAAATCTGATTGAATTCGCGCTCAAATTCCGTCGCGTCATCGGTGCGAATGTCGCGCGCGCCGAGGGCCACGCCCATCGCCGCCGCGACGCCAATGGCCGGTGCGCCGCGCACGACCATGTCCCTGATGGCTTCGGCCACTGCCTGGTAAGTGCGAAAGACCGGATAGAGTTCTTCAGTCGGCAGTCGTCGCTGATCAATCATGACGACGCCCTCGTCAGTCCATTCAAGCGTTCTGATCATAGGCTGGTTCTGAATTTGAAATCTGAGATTTGAAATTGAGATTTGAAATTTACGATTGAGCAGGCAGTCTACTGCAAGTGACACAGAACGCCAAAGGGCCGCGCCTCAGGTTCAGATCGCGCCTTTGAGATAAATCTGTCCGGTGGGTTGCGGCGAGCCGCCTTTGGGTTCAAGTGACACGGCGGTGGCCGCAAGGTGCGAGGCGATTGAGGCCGGCACGGACAGGCGCACTTCGCCGCGCCCCTGCTGATCGGTGCGAAAGACGGCGGCGCTGATCGGAGCCTGACCTGAAGTCAGATACCAGAGCTGATAATCCTTGTCGGCAGGCAGGGCAGGGAGGTTGGACAGGTAAATGACCCACTGCTGCTGCCGCGTGTCCCAGACGAGTTTGGCGCTCGCCTGCGGGGCGGCTTCACCGCTCAGCGAAATGACGCGCGTGGCCGGTGAGAGCATTTCATCCCAGTGTTTTCTGGCGGCGGCAAGTTGTGCTGAACTGTGCGCAAGTTGCGCTGAAAGCTGATTGCGTTCAGCCGCAAGCTGACGATTCTGCCAGATCAGAAAAGCGCAGCCGAACGTCAGCAGCACGGTCGCGGCAATCAGCAGCAGCCCCGGCCATTCCCGCGGCTGAGGTGCGGCGGGGCGAACAGTCGCTGACGGTTCGCGGCTGAGTTCAGCAAACAGAAGCGGTCTGAGATGGGCTGGCGCTGATGGTTCCGGCAATGAATACGGCAGCAGGGCAGCGGTCTCGCTCAGTTCGCTGACCTCGCGGCGTTCTGATGCTGAGGCTGTGCGCAGATATTTCTCAAAGCGTCGCGCCGACACCGGATCAAGTGCGCCGATGGCATACAGTGCCGCTGACTCTCTGAACTCATCAGACCTCAAAATTCACATCCCTCCCACCACTGCTTACGGCACGGCTCAGGCCTTCGGATGTGTGCGACGCTGAAGAAAATTAAACGAGGGTGAGAAACAGCAACGGGCGCAATGAACGGTTCATTGCGCCCGTGCTGATAAAGATCTCAGCGAGGATTGACTCAGCGTTTCGCGCCGGGTTTCATCGTCCGCAGGTAGGCCACAATGTACCAGCGCTGTTCGTCGTTGAAGCGCGCTTCGCTTTTCGGATGCGGCAACCGATCCTTGTCGGTGTTGGTGACTTTGTAAAAGAGTTCGCCGTCGGTGTTGGCCTGCACGACTTCGCTGGCCAGGTTGGTCGCCTGTTTGCCTTTCATGCGTGCCATCGGCCCGTTGCCGCGCCCGTCTTTGCCGTGACAATCGGCGCACCGCTGTTCGTAATACATCTGGCCGAATTTCGCGGCGTCAGGTTTGTTGGCGACCGGATTGGTCAGGCGGGCCGCTTCAGCCGGAGCCTTCCACTGCTGAATGATTTTGCCGCTGGCGTCGCGTTTGATTTCAGGCGTCGGCGCGGGCGTCGGCGTGGCTTCAGCTTTGGGCGTTGCGACCGGCTGCGTGGCGGCGATGTTTTTCAGCGAGGAGAAGTGCTGATTCTTGTCACCGCCTGGCGCTGCCGCAGCCGGTGTGGCTGTCGCGGCGCCTGCGGTCGGCGCTCCTGAAGGCGTCACGCCGGGCGTGGTTGTGGCCGTCGGCGTCGCGGGTGTTTCAGGCGTTGCGGCGGCGACGTTCGCTGCCGGAGCGGTCGGCGTGTTGCTGACCACTGAAGACGATTGATTGCAGGCCGCAAGCAGCAGCAGGCCCGATAAAACACAGCTCAGCGCGAGCCGGAAATGTGTCGGTGAAGGTGAGGAGTGTGCAGTCTTCATTGGTGTTCCCCTGAGGTGATTCAGCGCCGTCATCACACACGCCACCATCGGTCAGGCCGGGATGTGTGTTTGACTTTCGGCGGAAAAAAGCTGTCGGCTTTCAGCAGCCCAGCGTCGCCAGGCCTGCCGCCGCCGCCAGACGATTGAACGGGGCGTTTGAGTCGAGATTGAAACCGAGGCTGTTGGGATTGAGCGCGACCGGATTTTTTTCCAGCGCGACTTCCAGCGTCTGCCGGAACCCGGCCTGCTCTTCGGCTGACCCGATGACGAGCAGCCGGTTGAGCGCGCCGGAACCGCTTTGCAGCCGGTCGCGGTAATAAATCATCAGGCGATAAAATTCATCATCGCGCTCGGCGGGGGCGCAACTGATTTCACGAACGAGAATGGGTTCATCGCCGCGCACAATCACCACCGTGAAGCCGCGCGCATTGACGCTGACGAGGGCCTGATCTTCATTGAGTTCAGTGCGCATCAGCCACTGCGCTTCGCCCAGGTGCTGCGGCATGATCACGCCCGGATGCCAGCCCATTTCAGCCAGCACTTTTTCGTACTGTTCCAGCACTTTCACCTGCACGGCTGACACCAGGTAATTCAGCTTTCCGGCGAGGTTGTCGAGCCGCCGGTGCGTCAGGCGCAGATCAGCCGCGCGGCAGCCGAGATTGCGTTCGGCTTTCCATTCGATCATCTGCTGCAGTTCGGCGCGTGAATCCGGTTTGCTGTCGAGCGTGGCGACAAAGCTGCGCGCGCTGTTTTCAGGCAGCGTCACCATCAGCTTGCGCACGCGACTGAGGCCGGCCTGTTCTGCCGTGCGGGTCAGATACTCAATAAAAGTATGTTCGTTCGAGAGATTGAGTTCAGTGAAACTGGCGCGCACCAGATTTTCAGGCAGCGACATGACGCCCAGGTGCCGGGCCTCCAGCCCCCTGCCGCGCGCGCGCAGCGACACTATTGCCAGATGCGTTTCGCTGATTGAAAGTGAGACTCGTGGAAGCTTTGGTGCAGTCAGAAAATCAAACATGGAAGTCAGTGGTCAGTGGCTGGTGGTCAGTGGTTAGTGGTTAGTGGTTAGTGGTTAGTGGTTAGTGAAGAGTGAAAGAGCCGATGATGCCGCAGACTCTTCACTCTTCACTAACCACTAACCACCAGCCACTGACCACTGTTGTCAATATTCGCTGTAGGCCTTGCCGTTGGTGTCGGTGCCTTCGGCGGCGCTGCGGACGTTTTTGATGCCGACGGGCACATCGGGCGAAAACGGTTCGCTTTCCTGTTCGGTAATCCAGCCTTCGGCAGAGCCGGTGAGCGGATCAACCGGAATGGCGCGCAGGTAGCCGGCTGACACCAGGTCATTCAACGATTGCGGCGCGCGCTGCTTGTCGACCGTGTAATTGTCAATCGCGCGGCGCATGGCATCGAGGTCCTGGCGCAGCGTGACCTCTTTGGCGTGTTTGACGTGCGTGTTGTAAATCGGCACGGCAATCGTCGCCAGAATGGCCAGAATCGTCATGACGATGACGAGTTCCATCAGCGAGAAACCGCGTTCAGTCGAAGCCCTGGATTTGCTGGTCTGTAATTTGAGATTCACGATTTACCACTCTTTGTATTTGCTGCCATCCAGCGCCGTTCCGTCAGAAGTTGTATGCACGTCCCAGACGCTGTTGCTGACGCCGGTTGATTCCTTGCCGTCCTGCACCGACACCGTGGCCCATTTGGTTGAATTGGTCATCGGATCAATCGGAATGCGCCGCAGGAATCTTTCCGGATCAGTTTTGTTGGGCGGGATGACACCCTTGACGAGAGCCTCAAGACTTTTCGGATAGCAGTTGTCGTCGGCTTCACGGTCGAGCGGGCCAACGCCGCCCCGGTCACAAAAGGTTTTGTAAGTGT
>CAYWDW010000503.1:0-4853 GCA_964457105.1 uncultured Heliobacteriaceae bacterium | reverse complement strand
CTGAGTCAGGCGGGTTTGGAGGAAGTGAAATGCTGGTTGTGAAATGTAAAAGTTGTGGCGCGGCCAACGAAGCAGAAGCGAAATTCTGCCTGGATTGCGGCAGGCGCATCGGCAGCAGCGCGGCTGATGAAACAGCGGCTGCCACGCCGGCGCTGCCCCTGAGCGACCAGGGCAGAACGGACCTGATCTCCATTCAGGTGACACAGAACGGGTCCGGCGCAATCCAGGGCGGCGCAGTTCCGGGCAGTTCGCGGCAGGCGGTGATGACCCGGCCTGCAACTGCTGAACCGTCGGCTTCGCTCGCGTCAGCGGAACCGGTCGAAGAAACCGCCGGCACCCGCGCCGTGCGCGAACTGGCCCGCGCTTCGGGGCTGTCGGCACCATCGCGCTTTGGCTTTCCGCTGCGCGTTATGCTGGCCGTGCTGGCGCTGGCGCTCGGCACTGGCGCGTGGCTGATGTACCGCGATCAGACGCATGCGGCCACAGGCACTCGCAATCCGTTCAATCTTTCCGCGCCCGATGACATCAGCCGCCGCCTCACTCAGCTTGGCGAGCGCTACCTGAACGAAACAAATTATGAGGCGGCCATCGAACAGTTCCGCGAGGCGCTCAAGCTGACGCCGCGTGACACGCAGGCGCAGTTTCTGCTGGCGCGCGCCTGTTATTCAGCCGGGAATGTCGAAGAGGCGATCCAGGCCTATGCGCGCGTGCTGGACACTGATCCCAGACATCTGGAGGCGCGGCTCGCCCTCGCCAGTATTTATCGCAATCGCGGGCAGTGGAGTGACGCCGAACGCGAATACCGCCGGATTATCAACCTTGATCCGCACAGCGAACAGGCGCAGGTCGCCATTGATGCGCTGGAGCGGCCTTCGATTGAGCGGCCTTCCGGTTATTCGATGCTGACGACGATGCGCCGCAATCCGCGCCAGCGCCGCGTTGATCTGCCCCCGGCAGCCGATCATTCCAGCGTCACGCTGCCGATGTCGGATCTGGCGCTCTCCCCGGTGCCGTCCGCGCCTTCAAACACCAGCGAGGCCGAAGAAGCGGCGGAGATGGAACGCAGCCGCCGCAATATGGCAGCGGCTTACAAAAATCGCGGCCTGCGGTTTGATTCCGCCCGGCGCTTCGCCGATGCGATCAAGGAGTATCAGAAGGCCCTGACGCTGACGCCGGAAGATAACGACCTGCATTACCTGATGGGCCTGGCCTATTACCAGGCCGGACAGTATGCGATGGCCATTGAGCATTACCGGAAATGCACCTCCGGTCAGTACGCCGCCGTCGCGCGCAACTCGGTCAGCCGGGCCGATCAGGAAGCCCGCAAGGCGGCTCGCAAACAGAAGAAATAATCAACCGGCTGAACTGACGATTCACCATTTCCCCTATGCCTCGTCTGCTCGTCAAATCAACTACGGCCCAGGCCGATTCAGTGGCTGAGATCAACCGCCAGCGGCTGACGATTGGCCGGTCAGCGCGCAACGATCTGTGCCTTGAAGACCCGTTCGCTTCGCGGTTGCACGCCGAAGTGCGACAGCGCGACGACGGCATCTGGGTCAGCGACCTCGGCAGCGCCAACGGCACTTATCTGAACGGGCAGCGGCTGACCTCGCCGGCCAGATTGCGCAACGGCGACTGCGTGCGCATCGGTGAAACCGAAATCGAATTTTCGGACCGCGCCGACACGGCTCCGGCCCGCGCGCAAACGAGCATCCTGTATGCCGAGCCGCACGTCGTCACGCCTTCACCCGAAGCCACGATCACGGCTGAATCGCGGCACTCGGCGTCCAACCTGCTGTCGGCGCTCGACTCGACCCAGAAAACCCAGGTCAGCGCGGCCATCAGCGGCCTCGCCATGGAACAGCGCGACGCGCTCGCCATCATCAGCCGCGTCAGCCTGACGCTGCTCTCGCCGCTCTCGCTTGACGAAACGCTGCGCCACGTGCTTGACAGCATCTTTGAGGCGCTGCCCGCTGATCGCGGTTATGTGATGCTGCTTGAAACTCCGTCCGGGAGTCCGCCCTCCGGCCCGCAGCTTGTCTGCAAGGCCATGAAATCGCGCAGTCCGCGCCAGGAATCCGAATCTGAAATCAAGCTCAGCCGTTCGATCACCGAGCAGGTCATCAAACAGGGCACTTCGGTGCTGACCTCCGACGCGCTGCACGACCCGCGTTTTCAGGAGCGCAAATCAATTATGCTCGGCGGCATCCGGTCGGTCATGGCGGTGCCGCTCGCCGTCGCCGGTCGCGTCTCAGGGATGATTTATGTGGACAGCCCGTTCGGCACTTCGCGCTTTACCGAACAGGATCTGCAACTGCTGACGCTGATTGCCAGCGTCGCCGCCATCCGCATCGAAAACGTCCGCCTGCTCGAAGATCAGCAGGAAAAACAGCGCCTTGAAAAGGAACTCGCCGTCGCCAGCGAAATTCAGTTGCGGCTGCTGCCTGAATCGCCGCCGCAGATTCCCGGCTATGAACTCGTCGGCGTCAGCTTTCCGTGTTACGAAGTCGGCGGCGATTATTACGACTTCTATCAGAAACGCGATGGCCGTTACCTGATTGCGCTCGGCGATGTGTCGGGCAAAGGCACGGGCGCGGCGCTGCTGATGTCGTCACTGCACGCCGCCGTGCACGCGCAGACCACGACGCGGCTGTCGGGTTGCGAAGTCGTCAGCGAAATCAACCAGTACATTTACGACAACACGCCGCCCAATAAATACGTCACCTTCTTTTACAGCGAGCTTGACGCCAGGACGCACCAGTTGACTTACATCAACGCCGGCCATAATTCCCCGCTGCTCGTGCGCACTTCGGGCGAAGTCACGCGGCTCGATGTCGGCGGTTTTCCGGTCGGCATCACGCCCGATTGCGAATACCGCGAAGGCTGGGTGCAGATGGAACCGGGCGATGTGCTGGTGATCTATTCCGATGGCGTCACCGAAAGTCAGAACGAGGAAGGCGACGAGTTTGATGAATCACGCCTGATTGAAGTCGTGCGTCGTCACCGCGACCGCACGGCAGCAGGCATCCGCGACCGCATTGACGAAGCTCTGACCCGCTTCGTCGGCCAGGCCAAAGCCGTGGATGACCTGACGATGGTCATTCTGAAAAGAAGCTGACCGCCGACGGCCTGGGCACATTTGAAATTCGGCTGGTAAGTCGGTCGAACTTCAATGGTGACCGCCCTTCGTTTGAACTGCTTCCCGCCTGAAGACTACAATCCCACCCGCGTTGCAACTGACCACTGACCGCTGACTCAATCGTCCATGCTCCGACTCCTGCTGAATTCGGTTCTCTCGCTGCTGCCGTGCATTCTGTGGCTCTGGTATTTTTATACCCGCAGCATTTACCGGCGCGATCCGCTGCGGCTGGTGATGCTGACGTTTGTGCTGGGCGGCGCGACGACGCTGCTGGCGCTGCCGCTGAATCTGACGGGGCAGTCGCTGATGCTGCGGCTGACCGGCGGCAGTGACCTCGGCACGCTGCTGACGATTCTGCTGGTCGTGGCGCCGGTCGAGGAGTTCTGCAAATTTCTCGCGGTGTATGTTTATGCGTGGCGGCAGCAGGAATTTGATGAACCGCTGGATGGCGTGATTTACAGCGCGGCGGCGGCGCTCGGCTTTGCCGCCGTCGAAAATATGATTTACCTGGCGCAAAGCGGGCCGTCGCTGCTGCTGTTGCGCGGGCCGCTGTCGAATCCGGGCCACGCGATCTTTTCGGCCCTGTGGGGACTGAGCCTGAGCCGCGTCAGGGCCGCGCCGAATATCTTCACGCAGCGGCTGAAGCTGTTCGCCGGGGGCTGGTTGATGGCCGTGCTGCTGCACGCGCTGTTTGACGTGCTGCTGATGCAGACTGAAACCATCGGCCCGATCATCTTTCCTTTCGTGGTGCTGGTCATCGTCGGCCTGTTTCTGTGGGTGCGTGCGCGCATTCATTATCACCGCGACACGTCGCCGCACCGCGAAGGCACAGTGCTGCTGACGATGAGCGCCGCCTGCCCGGACTGCGGCAAAGCGGGCCTCGCCGGGACCGCGTGTCTGAAATGCGGCGCGCACATTCCCGAACGTCCGGCTGAAGTGTTCAGTGACGATCAGCCGCTGCCCGTGCCACCGGACACTCCGGCCTCGCGCAAACCGCGCCCGCGCCTCATCACGCGCACGGCCTCAGGCCAGGAAAACATTGCGTGGCTGCTCAATGAAAATGAGATTCTCGTGGGCCGCACGCTCAACAACAACTTCGTCATCGAACATCCGTCCGTGTCCCGCCGTCACGCCCGCATCGCCGCCACCGATGGCAGCCACATGGTTTACGATCTTGGCAGCAGCAACGGCACCTTCGTCAACGGCAGGCGCGTCACCGCTGCCGTGTTGCAGGACGGCAGCGAAGTCCGGTTCGGCACCGTCAGCTTCGTCTATCGCCGCTCGCGTGAATAACCCGACGCTCAGCTTTCAACCTGCCCGCTGTCCGGCTTTTATTTCCCCTGGGACCGCAGCACAAAATCGGCCACGCGCTGACAGGCTTTCAGTTCAATCGTGACGTTCGCCGCTTCAGCATTCTTGCGGAGTGTTGCGCGTTCGGCGCTGTCCCAGGCGAGCGGGCGCGGCGGCTTGTCATCGTCTTCAGTGTCGGGAATCGCGCGCGCAAGCAGCAGGTACCGGCCCGGCGCAAGATGGCTCAGGCTGAATGCGCCATCGCTGTCAGCTTTTGTTTCGGCATAACGCAGCACATTTTCAGCCGCATCCTTTTCAGCCGGCACAAGCAGCACACGCATTCGCGCAGGCAGCTTTGCGCCTCCGGCAGCGATGACTTTGCCTTTCAACTGCGCGCCGCCCGAACCAATCGTGACCGTCACGC
>CAYWDW010000502.1:0-4862 GCA_964457105.1 uncultured Heliobacteriaceae bacterium | reverse complement strand
CCTCGGCCAGGCTGACGCCGCGAAACGCGAAGAAGTGCTCTATCGCCGCTTCAAGGCCGATGAATCAGCACAGGCCATCACCGGCCCGTATCGGCAGCTTCATCCCGAAGACAACAACGAGCGGCAGCAGATTCACGAACATCATTCGGTGACGCCGGGCAAACCGCAAAGCCGCCCGCCGCATTACGTGGCCCGCCGGTCAGGCCGTGACAAATCACCGGCAGTAGCCATCAACAGATAAAACTGAAGCCTGAATCCTGACGACTGATTCCTGATTGCTGAAGCCGCCTTTGGGTTGTTGTTTTCAGGTCATCAGGAATCAGGATTCAGGATTCAGGATTCAGGAAAGAGTGGTGACAGGAAACAGCCATGAATTATCCGTTTGTGCGACTCACACTTTTAGCCGGCCTCATTCTGCTGCCGGGGCTGACCGCGTGTCAGAAAAAAGAACCGGCGCCGGTGGTCGGCGCGGCTGATGCGCCTGCGCCGGCATCTGTGGCGGCGGCTTCGCCGGAAGCTTCGCCGTCGCCGTCGCCCTCGGCCACGCTGCCGCCGCTGCCGCCGCAGTTTGCGCCGGTCACATTCACCGATGTGACGGCGCAGGCGGGCATTCGCTTCCGGCATCACAACGGCGCGTATGGCAAAAAGTATCTGCCCGAAACGACCGGCTCCGGCTGCGCGTTCATTGATTACGACAACGACGGCTGGCAGGACCTGCTGCTCATCAATTCGATGGATTTCACCGACGCGCCAAAGAAGCGCCGTTCGGTGATGGCGCTCTATCACAACAATCAGAACGGCACGTTTACCGACGTGACCGCCGCTGCCGGACTCGCCGTGCCGATGTATGGCATGGGCGCGGCGATTGGCGATTACGACAACGACGGCTTTGACGATATTTTGGTGACCTGCCTGGGGCCGAATCATCTGTTTCGCAATCAGGGCGGCGGGAAGTTTTCAGACGTGACCGCGAAAGTCGGGCTGAATGCGAATCCGGGATTTTCGACCAGCGCGGCGTGGTTCGATTACGACAAGGACGGCAAACTCGATCTGTTCGTCTGCAACTATGTCGAATGGACGATTGAAAAAGACCTGAACTGCACGCTGGACGGCACGACCAAGAGTTACTGCACGCCGGAAAGTTACAAGGGACAGACCGCGCGGCTGTATCACAACGCGGGCGGCAAATTCACTGATGTGACCGACAAGGCGGGCCTCCTTGATCCGACCGGCAAATCGCTCGGCGTGGCGGTGGCCGATTTCGACAAGGACGGCTGGCCCGATCTGTTCGTCGCCAACGACACGCAGCCGAACAAACTTTATCGCAACAACGGCAACGGCACGTTCACTGAAAAAGCCCTCGCCGCCGGCATCGCCTTCAGCGAGGAAGGGAAGGCGCGCGCCGGCATGGGCGTGGATGCGGCTGATTATGACGGCTCAGGTTTTCCGAGTCTGATCATCGGCAACTTCTCGAACGAAATGCTCGGCGTCTATCACAACGAAGGCAAATCGGGCCTGTTCATTGACGAAGCTCCGTCCTCGAACATCGGTCAGGCAACGCTGCTTTCGCTGACTTTCGGGCTGTTCTTCTTTGATTACGACCTGGACGGCAGGCCGGATATTTTCCTGGCCAATGGTCACGTCGCCGACGACATCAACAAGGTGCAGCCGAAGATTACTTACGCGATGGCCCCGAAGCTCTTTCGCAACGAAGGCAAAAAGAAATTTACTGAAGTCACGGCGAAATCAGGCGCGCCCTTCAAAAAGCCCGTCGTCGCGCGCGGTGCGGCTTACGGCGATTTCGATAACGACGGCGACCTGGATGTGCTGCTGACGACGAGCGGCGGCCCGGCTTATCTCTTCCGCAACGAGAACGGCAATCAGGCGCGCTTCGTGCGCTTCAAGGCCGTCGGCGCTGGTTCAAATCACAGCGGCATCGGCGCGAAGATCACCGTCACGCTCGCCGATAAATCGCGGCAGTGGCAGGTTGTGCACAGCGGGTCGAGTTACTGCTCGCAAAGCGAACTGCCGCTGACCTTCGGCCTGGGCCGCCACGACAAAGTTGAAACGGTCGAAGTCGAATGGCCGAGCGGCAAAAAGGAAACGATGACCGGGCTTGCCGCCAATCAGCTTTATGTTTTGAAGGAAGGCAGCGGCGTGGCCGAAAGCAAACCGCTGCCGCTGGCAACTCCGGCGGCGTCGCCTTTGCCGCTGCCAACTGTGGCCTCGCAGGTTCGATAGCCTGCTTCATCAACTACCGACAATTACGCTGACAGGGCAATGGCCTTGAATTAAGCCCTGGAGCGCGGGCAGCCTGCCCGCTCCGGTCTGGCAAAGCACCGCAGCGGGCAGGCTGCCCGCGCTCCAGGGCTTGCCCCTTTTTCCTTAATTCAATGCCATTGCGCTGGCAGGGGGAGATTCACGATGACTGTAAACCGCAAGGTCACTTTTTGTTCGCTTGTCCTGGTGCTGATTTCATTCGCGCTCGCCGGGGCCGTGACGGCGCGCACGCCGAAGCGGGTAAAAAACGGGAACGGCGCGCCGCTCGTGATCGGCGCGGGCCGTCACAAATATGAATGGATCAGAAACTGGGCGAAGTTTCCTGCCGGAATTGAGCCTGGCAATATGCACGGCGCGGTGCAGGTGGACTCAAAGGGACTGATCTATTTCAGCGCTGAATCCGAACACGCGCTGATGGTCTTTGACCGGAACGGAAAGTTCATCAGGTCATTTGGCAGGGAATGGAAGACCGATAAGCCCGGCGAAGGCATTCACGGCATGCAACTGGTCAAAGAAGGCGGCAGGGAATTCATCTACCTGACACACCTTGCCCGCCACGAGTTTGCCAAAATCACGCTCGAAGGCGAAACCGTCTGGGTCAAAGGGTACCCCGCACAATCGGGCGTTTACGCAAAGGCCGATGAATTCAAGCCGACGGGCATTGCCGTCGCGCCGAACGGCGATTTTTATGTGACCGACGGTTACGGCAAAAACTACATTCATCATTACCGCGCGAGCGGCGAGTACGTGAATTCGTGGGGCGGCAGGGGAACTGAAGACGGCAAATTCAACACGCCGCACGCGATCATCGTTGACGCGCGCGGCAAAGAGCCGCTGGTGCTGGTGACTGACCGGGCGCAGCACCGTTTGCAATGGTTCACGCTTGACGGCGCACACGTCAGAACGCTGCCGGGCGACGGCGACCTGCTGCGGCTGCCGGCGACGCTGCACATTCGCGGGACTGATCTGGTGGTGGGCGATCTGTCAGGGCGCGTGACGATTCTTGACCGGCACCACAAACTGGTCACGCATCTCGGCGACAACATTGATCCGAAAAAGCGGGCGACCAATCAGGTGAAGCCGGAGCAGTGGCTGGACGGGCAGTTCATTTCACCGCACGGCGTCTGCTGGGATCAGCAGGGCAATCTGTACGTCGAGGAATGGCTGCAAACCGGGCGCATCATCAAACTGAAGCGGGTCCGGTGAATCCAGGGCGGGCCGAAAGTCTCACGACCTGATGATTTTCAGCCTGGTCAGTAACGTTCTGAACCAGGTATCAGGGGACGCTTTCGGCCTGCCCTGCATTGCAAGGGCTGAGGGGACTGAGGCGCTGGTGGTAACTCTGAGCAAGGCTCTGGCGAAATTAACGCGCTGCCTGCGTTCGGGAGTCGTCAGGTAATTCCGTTCAAAATCGGCCTGTTCGGAACGGGACATGCCGGCCCGGACATAGCGGTCAATCAGTTCAGTTTCGACGACCTGTAAGGCCGTAAAAAGCTGGTCATCGGTCAGCCAGCTTTGTTCAAAGTCGGCCTTTTCCATTTCAGACATCCGGCCCGTCAGGTAACGGATGATCGGTTCACGCTGATTGTGCATTTGAATCACTGGTCACATTGCTCCCTGTAAACCATGTGACCAAAATGCAAAAACGTTTCATGAATTTATTGCCAGCCGCAGGCGCTCGCTGACGCGGCGTTCCAGCGACTCACGGACCCGCCAGATTCTGAGCTTCAGGGCATTGGAGCTGATGCCCAGTTTCCGGGCCAGCGCCCGGCGCTGGTCAGTTCCGACCCGGCACTCGTGGCCGTAATATTCGTGCAGCAGTTCACGCAGGCCCGTCGGCATCTCGGCCAGACATTGCTCCAGACATTCAAGAGTTCTTTCGACTTCATCGTTGCGGCTTTCCAGCCAGGCTGAAAATTCCGGGCTGACGGTCGGATGTTCAGCCGGTTTCAGGTCTTCGAGTCGCAAAAAGAGTTTTTCCTGGTGATGATGTTCAGACAGCAGGTGGCGCGCAATGCCGTAAAGGTAGCTGTTCAAGGCTCTGACCTGGGCACCGAGCGAGAGCATGGCCCCGCCCCGGTTCAATGTTTCGTCGGCCAGTTCGGCGGAAATTTCACACCTCCGATACTCAAAGAATCTGGTCAGCTTCCGCTGCAGCTTCAGATACTCTGCGCCTGCGCGTTCAGGATCGGGGTCCAGGCGTTGCAGCAACGCGGTCAGCGAAGCCTGAGACAGGTCGGTTCTTGATGGCAGGGGGGCCGATTGCGCGGCGGCATCTGCGGGCCGACAAGTCCGCGCCGACAGTGACACAAGGCCCGGAGCACCCGTTTTTAACGAATGCCCCAGGCAGGCTGAGGACACCGAATTGTTTTCGGGAACTGATCCATTGCCGGGATCAGGAATTCTGTAAGCCTGCGCAGACCGGGCGAGGCAACGAAGATGGCGTGAAATCCTGAAGTATAGAATCCGGGTGCTTTCATTCCAGCGCGGAGGTTCGGAACCTGCTGAATCAGCAGTGAAGGATGAAATCTGAAACCTGCTCATGCCCGGCCCTCCCCGATTTCCTGGTTGAGAAAAGAACT
>CAYWDW010000501.1:0-4865 GCA_964457105.1 uncultured Heliobacteriaceae bacterium | reverse complement strand
GCGCATCAGCTCCATCGTCCCGCGCAAACTGGTGCGGACGGCGGTCGCGTAGTAATTGACGACCTCTTCGCGCGTCTGCGCATTGCGCAGCACGCCGAGTTCAGCGGCGCGGTCCAGATAGCCCTCGGCCTGCGAGCGTTCATTCGTCTTGAAGAACATATGCTCGTAAAGGTGCGACAGGCCGTTGAATTCGGGCGGTTCGGTGTACGAACCGTTTTTCACCGCGATTTCAACGGTGACGAGCGGCACCGAACGATTTTCGATGACGATCACCTGGAGGCCGTTTTTGAGCGTGATGGTTTGCCACTGCGGTTTGGCCAGCGCGGTTGAGACAGTGGCGAGTGAGAAAAATAAGACCGTCGCAAGCCTGGCGGTGGAAAGAAGTCTGGTTTTCACTGTATTGTCGTTCTCCCGTGTGGGAAGCAGAATTTCAAATCTGAAATTACGGATTGCAGGGTTGAAAGTTCCCTCACCTTGAGATTCCGGCCTGACGCCAGAACTGATACCACTTTTTGCCGCTGCGGCCCGTCATCGCGTCAAGGTCAGGTTCGGGCTGAAAGGGAATGCCCTTGTCCTGAATCAGCGCGCGCGGATTGGCTTCAACCATCATCCGGGCGGCTTCGAGGCCGACAATTTCAGCGGCGATCAGCACGGCTTCGGTCAGATTCGGGCGGCGGCGTCCGGCGTGATGAGCGTCAGTGGCGATGAAATGGGCCATCCCGCCGCGCAGCAGCTTCCTGGCCGAATCGAGCGATTCCGCGCCAAAGCCGCCCGTCAGGCTGCCCGCGTCGAGTTGCGAAAACGCGCCGCGATCAATCAGCGAAGCCAGAATTTCAGGGTGCTTCTGCAACCGCTTGTTGCGTTCGGGGTGCGCAATGACCGGCGTAATTCCGGCATTGAGAATCTGAAAGATGGTGTTTTCAATATTCGGCGGCACCATCTGAAAGGGAAACTCCAGCAGCATGTATGAACCGCCGTTGAGCCGGATGCGCGAGAGCGGATCGCGCGACTCGTCAAAAATCTCGTGACTGTAACGGACTTCGCCGCCGGGGACGATTTCAATGGTGTGGCCGGTGGCTTTCATGACAGCGTCAATCCGGCGCAGGATCGTCTCCCGGTCAGGTGTCTTGTGAACTCCGTCGAACATGTGCGGCGTGGCGACGATGGTGGTAATGCCGTCTTCCGCCGCCAGGCGACACATTTCAACTGACTCTTCCAGTGAAACCGAGCCGTCGTCAGTTTCAGGAAGAATGTGGCAATGAATGTCCACCATCGCCAGATTCTGTAATTCGGATTTGTTCATAGCTTGCTCAACTGCACGAAGAGACTGACTCCTCAGGCTGAGTCAGCAAATCTGCGCGGACTGGGGACTGGCCTGTGACTTCGCGCAGGCATTATCAGGGATTGAGCAAGGGCGTTTCAAGTCAGAATTCCGCCGGGGTGGTGATTGCAGGCTGCGGCTACAGAATTGATTTCAGCGTGGCCAGGCTGATGTTTCCGCCGCAGATGATGATGACGACATGCTGCTGACGGAACCGATCCTGCCACCTGGCATACCCGGCGAGGGCCGCGCCTGCCGCGCCTTCGATCAGCAGGTGATGAGCTTCCATAAACTGCCGCATGGCCGCCGCAATCTCAGTCTCTGAAACCAGGACGTAATCATCAATCAGCGCGCGGCACAGATCAAAAGTGATGGCGCCCGGCTCGAAGCCGCCGGCGGTTCCGTCTGACAACGTCGCTTGCGGAACCATCTCGACAAAGCGCCCGGCCCGGACCGAGACGGCCATCTCCGGCGAGTTTTCCGGCAGGCAGCCGATGACTGTGAGCTTGTGCGGCAACGCGGCTTTCAAATATCCGGCCACGCCTGCCGCCAGCCCGCCGCCGCCGATGGCAATGAAGACAACATCAACCTGCGGTAACTGCCGCGCCAGTTCAACCCCAATCGTGCCCTGCCCGGCAATCACGTCAGGGTCGTTGTACGGGGAGATATAGACCAGATTTTTTTCTTCAGCATAGCGGCGGGCATAAAGCTCAGTTTCAAGCGGGTTCGTGCTGTAATGACACACCTCGGCACCGTAACGCCTGATCGCTTCGACCTTGGTTGCCGAAGCATTCTCCGGCACAAAGACAGTGCCTGGCAGGCCGAGCGTGCGCAACCCGAACGCCACCGCCGCGCCATGATTGCCAGTCGAAGCCGCCACGATGCCGCGCTGCTGCTGTTCGGGCGTCAGCGCCAGCAGCTTGTTCATCGCCCCACGCGCCTTGAATGAACCGGTGTATTGCAGGTTTTCAAGTTTGACGAAAACTTCAGCCCGTCTGCTCAACGGCAGTGAATGATCAAGCGGCGTTTCCCGCAGGTAAGGTCGAATGCGCGCTTCGGCGCGGAGTACTTCGGCGGGGATGTTCATGATTCCGTTCCTCCACTGATCCGGTCAGGCCGCCCGCACAAAAGGGCGCGCCTGCTTCATCTGCACTCCCTGAGATTGCGATTAAATCTGCGTTGAGAGGCTGTAGATGTCAACCGTGCAGGCAGGGATCCCGGCTGTCGGACATTTGGATACGCCGCTGCTGACGGCATAAAAGCATGTGTGTCAGTCTCGCGCGCATTTTGCTAATCACGCGCGGGCTGTTTCTTTTTGGCTCGCCGCCAGTACCGAATTAACAAGTATTCTCACAAGCCGACTTTATCAGCGATCACTGATTCAGGGCAGCAGAAAATAAAAATAGTGCGGTTTTGTAAAGCGCAGTCAACAGTTTAGCTGTAAGCGGGCGGGCTGATTACAGAAATTTCCGGTCAGATGATGAATCCTGGCCTGCGGCATGCTTGGGACACTATCTTATGTTGTATCTTCCATTCACTGGTCTCAGGTCAGACTGGCCAAGACACTAAATTTGAGAGCGCATCCGGTCAGCACCGGCCAATGCCGCAGGCTGAAGGGATGGAAAACTGTAAATGCCGGATCGGAAAACTCCAACTCCGGCTTGCGCGGAATCATTCTGTATCGCTTCAGAGACAACTGATCAAACAGGCAAACAAAAATACGAGGAGGCGAAATGCACAGACCGATTAAGTACATTGAGAAGGGATTGTCCAAAGCCGCTGCGACAGCCTTTAATTCGATCCAGTTTTTCAATCAGTACAAACCCAACCCATCGTTCACCCCGAAGTGGTCAGACAAACCCCTGCTCAAGTCCTGGCAGAAGACCAAACCCACGCTGGGCTGGCCGCGCACGACCGATTCGCTGTGTCCGCAGTGCGTCAAGGAAGCCCGCAAGCGCGTCATTGAGGATGGTGAAGATCCGTTCAGGGTCATCGAAGATCGGCCCGGCGAAATCAAGGCGCAGATCATCAACCGCGATGGTCAGATCTGGATGGTCAAGGACTGCCCGATTCACGGCCACTGTGAAGATATGATGGCCATTGACGCGAAGTTCCTGGAACACATCGAAGCCATGTATCCAGGCCGCGACATTGACGCGCACAACGACGAGAAGCTGCACAAGCACGGTTCATCAACGATCAAGCACGGGCGCGGGTCGGTGCTGACGATTGACCTGACGAACCGCTGCAATATGATGTGCGATCCATGTTTTATGGACGCCAACCAGGTCGGCTTCGTTCACGAACTCGGCTGGGAAGACATCAAAGAGATTCTCGACAACGCCATCTCGATCAAGCCGCGCCGTCAGATGTCGGTGCAGTTTTCGGGCGGTGAACCGACGCTGTCGCCATACTTCCTCGACGCGATTCGTTATTCGCGCAAGGTCGGCTACAACTCGGTGCAGGCCGCGACCAACGGCATTGAGTTCGCCAAGTCGAAAGAGTTCTGCCGCAAGGCCGCCGAAGCCGGGCTGCGTTATGTTTATCTGCAATTCGATGGCATCGGCAACGCGGCCAACAGTCATCGGCAGGTCGGCAATCTGTTTGACGTGAAGCTGAAGGCGATTGACAACCTGCACGACGCAGGCGTTGAAATCGTGCTGGTGACGACACTCGTCAATACAGTCAACAACGACGAAGTCGGCCCGGTCATTCGCTTCGCGCTCGACAATCCGAAAAAGATTTCGTTCGTGTCGTTCCAGCCGGTGTCATTCACCGGACGCGACGAAGACATCACCGATGATCGCCGCCTGCGTCAGCGGTACACGCTCTCGCACATGGCTCACGACGTGCGCAAACACCTGGGCATCACTGAACCGCACCGCGACTGGTTCCCGATTTCGATTATGTCCACCTTTGCGGATTTCGCCGATCTGGTTCACGGCCCGCAGGCCGACTGGGGACAGATGAGCTGCGGCTGCCATCCGAATTGCGGCGTCGGCACGGCGCTGATGATTCACAAGGAAACGAAAGAGATGGCGCCGGTGCCGGAGTTCATCAACATTCCGCAACTGCTCAAAGACATCACCAAAATTACTGACGCCGGGCGCGGCAAGGTCATGTCGAATTTCATGATCGCGCTGGCGCTGCTCAAGAATTACAACTCGCTCAGGGCGCCGAAGACTTTCAAGCTGACTGACCTGCTCAAAAAGTTCGACAAGACCTTCGGCCTGTCGGGCAATGATTACGGGCGCGTTGACGGCGACCGCTCGAAGCAGGACATCGAGAAGCGCCGCAACGATCCGTGGAACTTCCTGTTTGTCGCGGGCATGTGGTTCCAGGATCTTTTCAACTACGACTTCCGCCGCACCGAAATGTGCATCATTCCTTACGGCACGCAGGAAGGCGAAATTTCGTTCTGCGCCTACAACACCGGCATCGGCTGGCGCAACATCATCGAAAACATGCACCAGAACGCGACGGTGGCGAAGTGGTATCAGGAGCATGGCCGTCACGAAATCTTTGCCAACAATCACAGCGTCAG
>CAYWDW010000500.1:0-4885 GCA_964457105.1 uncultured Heliobacteriaceae bacterium | reverse complement strand
GGACAGTTTCTCGACTGGCGCACGCTGGCCTTTGATGTGGGCGGGCATCTGGCCGATCCGGTGACGGTGAAATTCATCAAGGCCTGCGAAGCTGATTTGTATTCGTTTCGCCTGCTCAGTCACGCGCCGAATCCGTTTGATAACAGCTACGAACTGCTCAATCACCCGAACGTTTCCATCGTGCGCGGGCTGGCGAGCGTGAACGGTTACGATGAACTGCGACTGTTGCGGCCCGCGGCGATGATGGGCGGGATGAGCATTGATGGCCGGGTAACTGAGCCGTCAGCTTTTGCCGTGACGCATCAGGGATTCAACCTGATGAATGTCAGATACCTGCTGACGGAAAAGGCCGGTGCAGCGCTGCCTGCCGAAAGGTGGCGAAAGCTGGATGAATTTTATGGCATTGAAGTTTATGAAAACCTGATGGCGCTGCCGCGCGCGTGGTTTGTGAGTCAGACGCTGACGCTCAATGAACCTGAGACGCTGCGCGCGATCACAGAAAGCAAACTGCCTGACGGTCAGGTATTCAATCCGGCTCAGACCGCGCTGGTTGAAGAGCCTGTGTCATTGAACGTAACGAAGGGAACGCACGCCGAGGTCAGCGTCACGCGCTATGAACCGCAGCGAATTGAACTCGTGACGCGCAGTGATGAGCCAGGCTTTCTGGTGTTGAGCGAAATTTATTATCCGGGCTGGCGCGCCAGGATTGACGGCGAGCGGGCGCGCATTTATCGCACTGATTACACGCTGCGCGGCGTGGTTGTCCCGGCGGGCACGCATCGCCTTGAACTGAGCTATCGCCCGGCCAGTTTCATCAACGGCCTGGCGTGGTCATCTGGCGGCGCGCTGATTCTGCTTTTGGGATTCGTGGTGGTGAAGCTGAAAGAAAGAAAGCGGCGAAATCAGGGAACGCACAGCGCCGCCGCTTTGCCGGGCTGAGGCGCTGCGCCAACAGCCAGGCCGGGCAGGACGGGCCGGGTTGCTGAGACAGCGGCAGGCGGTTTTTTGAGCAGCCAGATCACGGCTGAAAAATTTGTATTCGCCGGAATTTCAGGCAGGCTGCGCTGATCTTCGCAGTTCAATTCATACACTGGGCGCGGCCAGCTCATCTGCCGCACCAGCAGCAGCAGCGTGTGATAAGCGGCCTGCTCGCGTCGCCCGGTCAGCAGAATCGCCTGACCTTGCGGCAGGGCCTGCAGGGCCGTGCGCAATCTGCCGGTCGGTTCAGGAATCGCCGCCATCGCCGCCCGGTCAGTTTCGCGCAGCAACGCCTTCAGATAAGCATCAGTCGAAGCCTCAGGCGTCAACTCCGTGCCCCAGCCATCAGGCCCTGTATCAGCCAGCGCCAGCAGGTGCTGATCGGCCAGCCCCTTCAAGCCAAGGCCGATGAACAAGGCCAGCAGCGCGATTTGTGCGAGGTGCAAAATTTTCATTTCATCAACAATTGTCAGCCGGCGCCCTGGTCCGTGAAGCGCCGCGCGCGATGCGAGGAATTGATTGCGTGGAATGTCGTAATTGTAAGTCGGCGCCTTGGTCCGCGCAGCGGATTGATTCAACAGCCTTCCGGCCCCGCTTTCAAAGCGCGCGTTCACCGCTTTTGTCCGCGCAGCGGACTGATTCAATAGCGGCGGGTGGAACCCGCCGGAGCGCGCCGAACACCACCGTCCCTGAAAGGGACGCATTGATAAATCGCCCTTCGACTCCTTCAGATCAGGGGGGCGATTGCAACTGACTCGCGCGCGCGGTCGTCTCAGTCGCGTTTCATCGTTGCTGAATAATTGCTGAGCGCTGACTGTGGCCTGTCCGGCTGACTCATGACTGCTGACCTCATACTGATTCTGGTTGGCAGAAGGCGGGCAATTTACTACAGCCTTGCCGCGCTTGTCACCCTGCGATCTCCAGGGTAATGTGACCCTCCACATTCATCAGCAGCATACACTGATGGCCGGTCGCGCGCCTGTTGGCAAGGCGCACCTGGCCACTTCTCCTTTGGCTTCGATGGAATGAGATATGGCGACTGAATCATCAACTGCTTTGCAGGACAACGCAACGCTGCGCGGGATTCTGGATCAGACGGCGGCAGCTCAGCGCAACGAATTTTTCTCAACCGGCTGGTGGCACAGCATTGACCTCGGCCACGGGGTGATTACGCCGGGCGTACACCGGATCGAAGAGCTGCGCGACAACTATGCGCGCTTCGGTCTGCCGCCGGAGATGCGCGGGTTGCGGGTGCTGGACATTGGCTGCTGGGACGGCTTTTACAGCTTCGAGTCGGAACGGCGCGGCGCTGAGGTGGTTTCGGTTGATGTCTGGCGGCCTGAGAAATTCTTTGAAGCGCACCGGGCCATCGGCTCAAAGATTCAGTTTCACGAACTGAGCGTTTATGAAGTCACAAAGGAGCGGCTCGGACAGTTCGACATTGTGCTGTTTCTGGGCGTGCTCTATCACCTGCGGCATCCGCTGCTCGCACTTGAACGGGTCTGCGAAGTGTCGCGGGGCGCGGCCATCATTGAATCGCACATCATTGACAACGTGCTGCACACGCCGCGTCCGGTGATGGAGTTTTATGAAGTGGATCAGCTTGGCGGGCAGTATGACAACTGGTGGGGGCCGAACGTCGAATGCCTGACGCAGATGGCCCGCGCCGCCGGTTTCGTCACCGCTGAAGCGATCAGAAAAGACGGTGTGCGCGGCGTCGTCAGGGCGCAGCGGCAATGGGATCGCCTGCCGGTTGAGTCGTCGCCTTCGATTCGCATCTGCGATGTCGTCAATGCCGTCAGGCTGGGGCACTATTTCCCGCGTCGCGGCAAACACGCTTACCTGACCATCTGGGCCGAAGGCCTGCCCGCGCGCGCCACACGCGATGACGTGAAAGTTAATATCGGCGGCTTTGGCGCGAGGCCGGTCTATGTCGGCCCGTCGCAGAATCCGGCTGATGAAGTGCTGCGAATGCAGATCAATCTCGCCCTGCCGCCCGGCCTTGAGACCGGGCCTGCTTCAATTCAGGTCTTTTATGAAAATCAGATGTCCGCAGCGACACAGATTGAATTAGGCGAAGGCACTGAATGGTGAGAATGCTGGCGAAATAATCATCACCGCAAAGCAGCAAAGAGCGCAAAGAAAGAGTTCAGACTTGTCTTTCTTTGCGCTCTTTGCTGCTTTGCGGTGAAATCTTCCTGCCCTGATCCTGAGCAAATGGTTAGCGCGCCGGGCGTTCGCTATCGAATGCGGGAACGGTCACGGGTCTTTCAAAACGGATTCTGAGAATTGTGCCAGGCTGAAGTTTGATGTCGTTGCCTTTGGTCATCAGCACACCGCCTGCGGCGCCGATGCCGATAGCGGCGGCCAGTCCGCCAAGCCCGCCGCCCGCCGCGCCGATAATCAGGCCGCCGATGCCGCCCAGGCCGGCACCGGTTCCGGCATTGCGCGCCGTGCGTCCGCCCGAACGTCCGCCGCCGACTTTGCCTTCGTCATCCCTGGACTTGAGCTTTTCATCATTGCCGAAATCATCAATGGCCGTGATGACGGTGGCGACTTTTTCCTCGCCGTAAGGCATGCGCATGCGGTCGAAGGAAACGGTCATGGTTGCCTGTTTCTGCGGTCGTTTGGCCGCCTGAACCTGCGTCACGCGCCCGATGAATTCGGTGCCGCGAGCAATCGCCGTGCGGCCATCCTTGTCGCGCACCGGCTCATACAGCACCGCGATGACCTGATCGCCGACTTCGCTGAGTTTGGAACTGAGCTGAGTCTGAAGCGAAAGCCTGGCCGTCGTGCCTTCGGCAATGACAATGTCACTGGGTTTCGGTGAAGTCTCTTCGGCAGTCTGCGGGCGTGTTTGAGACTGGTTTTGCGATTGTGATGGTGATTGCGCAAAAGCGCCTGGCAACAGGAGCAGCGCGGTCAGACTGAAGGTTAGAACTCTTTTCATTGTGACCTCTCTTTGCTGGATAAAACAGGGTCGCAGGCTTGCGATGTGCGCGTTTTGATTCAGGCCTGGCGGTGAAGGTTTCCCGCCCCTGAAAAAAAGCGCGCCAGCCCCGGATCATTTCCCTGTCGCGTTACCAGCGACGCCGGATGTCGCGGCGCATGACCTCGTCAATTTCAGTATCGCGGCTTCGCGCGCGGTCAGCGTGTTTTTCATCAAGCTCGCTGGCGCCTGAAGCCCGCCGCACCAGATGCAGGGCGCGGTCACGTGCCTTTTTGATTTCGCGCCGCCCGTCCTCAAACATCACTTCAACCGCCGCGCCGCCTTCCAGCAGTCGCACGACTTCACCGTAAACCAGGCCGGAACCGAAGGCATACGAAACTTCGTCACCGATGTTGTAATGCGTCTGTTGATTCTTGCCACCAGCTACCATAATGACTGCCTCCTTGTGGGTAGTATGCTGCCACGACCGCCGGAGCCAGGCAATCCAAACGGGTACTTCAGAAAAAAGTGTGCGGTTTCAAAGCGGGGATGAAGGCCGGGAAGGACTGAGGTGACTGGGCCGGGCGCATTATTCGATGACGGCCATGACTTCGCCCGCGTTGACGGTCTGGCCTTCGCTGACGCGGAGTTCAGCGACGCGCCCGTGTTTCGGTGATTGCACTTCGTTCTGCATCTTCATCGCTTCGACCACGAGTACGCCCTGGCCTGACTCAACTTCATCACCGACGGCTTTCAGAATGCGGACGACCTTGCCGGGCATCGGGGCGGTCAGGGTCGCCCTGCCGCTCTGATGCGCATCGCCTGCGCCTGAGCGCAGTCGTTTCTGATCGCGCACCGCGACCGGAATGCGCTGGCCGTTGACGATGACTTCAGTTTCGCCGCTTGCCGTGCGTTCGGGCAGGCAGCGGAAAACGCGACCATCGAGAATGACCGTAAAGAATCCGGGTTCGGGTTCGC
>CAYWDW010000499.1:0-4888 GCA_964457105.1 uncultured Heliobacteriaceae bacterium | reverse complement strand
TTGCTCAGATCGAGCGGCGTCCACATTTCGGCGCGCGTCGCCCAGAACGGCGGGAATTGAAACTGCGGCGGCATCACGCCGACCACGTCGTAACTTTCCCCGCTCAACGTCAGCCGCCGCCCGACGATGTTCGGATCGCCGCCGAACGCGCGCTGCCAGAGTTTGTGACTCAGCACCAGCACGTGATCCTTGCCCGGCTGGTAATCTTCCGATTGCAGCGCGCGCCCCAGGAGCGGCTGCTCGCCGAGCAGCGCAAAAAGCCCTTCGCCCATCCGCAGCCCGCTGATCTGTTCCGGCCTGTCGCCGCTTGTCAACGAACCGCCCCACGCTTCCGCCGCCGCCATCTGCGCGAAGCTCTGGCTGCCCGAACGAAAATCCAGAAAGTTCGCGGGCGAAACCGGCCCGTTCCCGTTGTGCAGGAGCGTCACGATCCGTTCAGGCTCGTGATAATCAAGCGGGCGCAGCAATACCGCGTTGACGACGCTGAAGATCGCCGTGTTCGCTCCTATTCCCAGCGCCAGCGTCAGCACAGCGATCAACGTGAAGCCGGGATGCTTGAGCAACATTCGCGCGCCGTAGCGCAGGTCTTGCCACAGGGTTTGCATAAAGCGCCTCGTTTCGTTAGCCAATGTCACGCCGCGCGGTTTATCATTGGCGCGGCGCCACTCAGGAAGTCAAAGCTATGCCAACTATTCAAGTCGAAACCGATGAGTTGCTGAAAGCCGCGTCGCAATTGCCGCAGGTCGAACTGGAACAATTTGTCCGACGCCTGTTTTCGCTCAAGGCCAGAGAGCGCGCCTCCGTGCTTTCTGAACGCGAAGCGGAGTTGCTCGAAAAAATTTATCAGAAGCCCCCTGCCGACAGGCAGCAGCGAATGAATCAACTGATCGAAAAGCGTCAGGCTTATACGATCACGCCGGACGAATTGCAGGAACTGATTGAACTCACCGATCAGGCCGAAGCCTTCGATGTCGCCCGCCTGGAACTCATCAGCGAACTCGCGCATTTACGCAACGTGCCGCTTGATCAATTCATTCAGCAATTAGGACTCCAGCGCGTGTCGCATGGCTAAACGGCGCATCCCGGCGAAATTGAAGCGACTGGTCCACGAACGCGCGTGCGGCTGTTGCGAGTATTGCATCTGCCCCGATTCTCATTCCACCGATGTTTTCTCCAATGAACATATCACTCCTGAATCGCGCGGCGGAGCGACGGACGCCGGCAACCTCGCGCTGGCCTGTCAGGGCTGCAACAACAAAAAATACAACAAGACGCACGCCGTTGATCCGATCAGCGAGGAAACCGTTCCGCTCTTTCACCCGCGCCGCGACAACTGGCACGAGCATTTCGCCTGGAGTCCCGATTGCCTCACGCTGATCGGATTGACAGCCACCGGACGCGCCACCATCGCGGCGTTGGATTTGAATCGGCAGCGCGTCATCAACCTGCGGCGCGTCCCGCTCCGTGACGGTTTGCATCCGCCAGCGCACCGCACGACTGCGAAGTAATCACTCGCACCTCAGCGCAATCATCGGGTCAACCTTCGTCGCCCGCCGCGCCGGAATCCAACAGGCCAGCAGCGCTACGCTCAGTAACGTCGCCGCAATCAAGGCAAAAGTCAGCGGATCAGTCGCGCTCACGCCGAACAACAGGCTCTTCATCAAGCGCGTTACGCCCCACGCGGCGAGCAAACCGAAGATCGTACCGGTCAGGGCGAGCCGCATGCCTTGTCGAATGACCAGCCGCAAGACATCGCCCCTTTGCGCGCCCAGCGCCATGCGAATGCCAAGCTCGCGCGTGCGCTGCGCGACCGCACAAGCCATCACGCTGTAAATGCCCAGTCCCGCCAGTAGCAACGACAACGCGGCGAAGACGCCCGCCAGCAACAACGTAAAGCGGCGCTGTCCGGTCGTCTGCGTAACTAATTGTTCCATCGTGAAAATTTGGGAAAGCGCGAGGTTGGGGTCTATGGCTTTGACTTCGCGGCGAATCGCGGCCAGCACACTGACCGGGTCAGCCGCCGTGCGCACCGCCAGGCGCATGGAACTACTCACCCATTGCGCGTGCGGCACGTAAGCCTGAATGTCCGGCGCATCCTCCAGCCCGTGATGCAACACGTCAGGCACAATGCCAACAATCGTGCGCATGCGGCCACCAGAACCGCCGAGCCGGACGCGCTTGCCCAGCGGGTCTTCGTTCGGCCAGAAACGTTGCGACGTGGATTGGCTGATCAACACGACGAGCGGCGCCTGCGCGTCGTCTTGTTCCGTAAAGCCGCGTCCACGCAACACGCCAATGCGCATCGCGCGCAGGTAATCCGGCGTGATGCTGTAACGCTCGACGCTCGGCGCCTCGACGGGATTCGGCAGCGGTTTTTCTTCGAGATGAAACGCGATGCGGTCGCCGCTGCCCGACAAAGGCAGGTTGCTGACCACGCCTGCCGCTTCGACGCCGGGCAGGTTCGACACGCGCGCGACCAGGTCTCGATACAACTGTCGCGTCGCCTCGTCTTCTTCATAGCGCGCGCCTGTCGCCGGAATCATCATCGTGACGAGATGGCCGGTTTCAAAGCCGGGCTTGACGTTCAGCAAATGCGCGAAGCTCTTGAGCAGCAAGCCCGCGCCGACCAATAACACCAGCGCCAACGCGATTTCGCTGACGACGAAGATGTTGCGCAAACGGCCTCCGGCGCTCACCGTGCGGTCGCTGGTTTTGAGCGCCAATTGCAAATCGGGCTTCGAGGCTTGCCACGCCGGAGCCAGTCCGAACAACACGCCGGTCAGGCACGAAACCGCCGCTGCGAAGCCCAATACGCGCGCGTCAATCGTCACGGTTTGCAATCGCAACAGCGTCGCCGGTTTGAGCGCCATCAACACGTCCACGCCCCACACGGCCAGCCCCAGGCCGGCGGCTGCGCCCAAGCCTGCGAGCAGGAAACTTTCAAGCAACAACTGCCGAATGATGCGAAAGCGTCCCGCGCCCAACGCCGCGCGTACCGCCATCTCCCGCGCTCTGCCGGTGGCGCGCGCCAGCAACAGATTGGCTACGTTGGCGCAGGCGATCAGCAACAACACGTTGACGGCGATCAACAACAGGTACAACGCCGGGCGGATGCCTTTGGTGAATTCATCCTGCAAACCGACAACGACGGCGCTCGCGACGCGATACTCCGTTGGATGTTCCTGCTTCAACGCCACCGCGAGCGCATTCATTTCGGTGCGCGCTTGTTCGAGCGTAACGCCTTCTTTCAAACGTCCGAAGGCTTTCAAGTGCTGACACGAACGACACGCAAACGATTCCGTCACGTCATAACCGAGCGGCCCCCAGACTTCGGCAGGCTGATAAAAATGCGCCGCGAGTAAATCTTCAAAGCCCTGCGGCATCACGCCGGCCACGGTGAACGTTTGCCCGCTGAACACCAGCGGTTTGCCTACGACGTTGGGGTCGGCGTTGAAACGCCGCTGCCACAGCCCGTAGCTGATGATGAGGACGAAGCGCGTGTCAGGGTGATTTTCTTCGCTGCGAAAATCACGACCGAGCGCGGGCGCTACGCCCAGCAGCTTGAAGTATTCCGGCGTCACGCGCAGTCCTCTGATCGCTTCGGCCTCGCCCTGCCCGGTCAACACGCCGCCCCACGAACGAATGAGCGCAAGTTGCTCGAACGATTGCGCGCGCGCCTGCCAGTCCACAAACGTCGCGTAGCCCGTGTTGCCGAACTCTCCGTCATTGTCGTTGAGCGAAACGGCTACCAAACGGTCGGCGTCGCGGTACGGCAACGATTGCAGCAGCACAGCATTGACGACACTGAAAATCGCCGTCGTCGCACCGATGCCCAACGCCAGCGTCAGCACGGCAATCAACGTGAAGCCCGGCTGTTTCATCAACATCCGCGCGCCGTAGCGCAGGTCTTGCCATAACGTCTGCATAATTTTCTCCTCGTTGAAACTGAATCATTCAGTGCGCAAAGCAATCATCGGATCAACTTTCGCCGCCCGCCGCGCCGGGATGTAGCACGCCAGCATCGCCACGCCCGCGAGCAGCAACGACACGAGCGCGAAGGTCAGAGGATCAGTCGCGCCGACTCCGAAAAGCAGCGTGGACATCAATCGAGTCAGCGCGAACGACAGCGCCAATCCAGCCGCCGCTCCGATCAGAGTCAGTCGCATCCCACGCCTCACCACCATTCCGATCACGTCGCGCGGCTTTGCGCCCAGCGCGATGCGGACGCCGATTTCATGCGTGCGCTGCGTGACCGCGTAAGCCATCACGCCGTAAATTCCCACAGCCGCCAACAGCATCGCCACCGCCGCGAAGATTCCGAGCAGCAGCATGTTGAATCGCCTCGCCTCGACCGATGCGCTCATCACTTCGGCCATCGTGCGCGTTTTGGTCAACGGGATTTGCGCATCAACTTTCCAGACGCGGCTTTTGACTTCCTGAGTGATCGCCGCCGCGTCACCCTGACTGCGGATAGCCAGATTCATCCATCGCTTCCACGCGCGGCCCGATTGCGGGTAGGGCGTGTATAGCGCCGGCTCTTCAGGCTGATCCAATCCGAAGTGTTTGATGTCCCCCGCGACGCCGATGATCGTAATCCAGTTGATCTGTTCGTCGCGCGCCCATCGCACGCGCTTGCCAATCGGGCTTTGATCCTTGAAGAAACGATGCGCGAGGCTCTGGTTGGCGATGCCGACCAGCGGCGCGTTCTCGTTGTCCTGCGGCGTGAAATCGCGGCCAGCCATCAGCGGAATTTGCATGATGCGGAAGTAATCGCCCTCGACGCTGAGCGTTTGCACGTCAGGCTCTTCGCCGGGCGACAACTGCTGCCCTTCGACCGTGAAGTCGTGCGTCAGCAAATCGCCGGTCATCGGCAATTCGCTGACCAACG
>CAYWDW010000498.1:0-4889 GCA_964457105.1 uncultured Heliobacteriaceae bacterium | reverse complement strand
TCTGATAGTTGATCTGAGTTGGCGAAACGAAAAAGAGCGGCGCGTTTCGTTCAGCGCCTGCGCTGTCGCGCACTTTGATGCTCGTGCCGCCGAGCGTGACGGGCAGCGGCAGGCCGGGCGCGCTTTGCGTCGAGTCAGCGAGATTTGAACCGAAGGCGGCAGCGATTGATTCGCTGGCGAGCGCGGCGTTGTTATAGCTGGCGGCTGAAACGGTCGTCACCGTTCGCGCGCGCGCGAGGTCAACGGCGGCTTTGATGTCCAGCCGCCCGAAGCCATAAACATTATTCGGCGTGGTGGCGTTCGCATCGCACTGAGTTGAGTCCGCCTTCACGGCTGATTCATTCAGGATGTTTTCGGTCAGCGCAATCTGACGACGCAGGGCCGGCGCCGCCGACCACAGCAGCGCGACCGCTCCGGCCACGTGCGGGGTCGCCATCGAAGTCCCCTGAAAAATGTTATAGCCGCCGCCACGCACCGCTGAGCGCGTGCGCACGCCCGGCGCGGTAATGTCCGGTTTGACGCGATTGCTGCCATCAGCAATAGACGGGCCGCGACTGCTGAAGCTGGCAATCGTGCCGGTCGCCGGGTCGAGCGCGCCGACTGAATACGAGGCGTCATAAAACGACGGCGAGTCGCCTACGGAACCGCAGGACGGGCCGGCATTGCCGGCGGCGACGACGGTCATAATGCCGGCGGCGCGCTGCGCTTCGATGGCCGCCTGCAGGGTCAGCGGTTCACAGCCTTCGCTGCGCGGGCAGGTCCACGAATTGATGCTGATGTCGGGCGCTTTGGCCGCATCGCCCTGCGCCGGGGCGCCGCCAACCGGATACGGCGCCAGAAAAAATTCCATGCATTCGAGGTAACGCGCCGGGGTGCCGTCGCCCTGATCCATATTGCGGCAGACGATGAATTTTGCGCCCGGAGCCATCCCGATCTGATTGCCGTTGCCGTCATCGCCCACCGTCGTGCCGGTCGTGTGCGTGCCGTGATTGCTGTCGTCGCACGGCCCTGGGGAATCGGGGCCGCAACTGCCGCCGCCGGTGTGAATGCTGTCGTGCCAGTTGTAATCGTGGCTGACCGTCGCGCCGTTCCAGCCGCGATAGTGATTTTTCAGCGCCGGATGATCCCATTCCACGCCGGTATCGGCGCTCGCCACCACGATGCCCTGGCCGGTGAAACCCTGCGCCCAGACTTCGGGCGCGCGCGTGAAGCTGATGCCGGCTTCAATCGCATTGACGCTGGCCGGAGCCTCGGATTGTGACGGGCTGAACTGCGGTTTCGGCAGGTCGTTTTTGATGTGCGGGTTCCCTTCGATGCGCAGCACTTCGGGGCGGGCGGCGATTGCTTCAAGCAGGGCGCGATCACCTTTCATCAGCACCGCATTGACGATGTAAAAGGCGCGATGCTCGACGCCGCGAGCCGCGAGCCATTCGCGCAACCCGGCCTGCGAGCGCGCCGCGTTCTGCCACAGCGCGTGGCGCACAAAAGCGGCTTTTTCAGCTTTCGATTCAAGCGCCGCCGCGCCGCGCAGGTCGGCCTGATCCGCCAGGATCACCAGAAATTCCGCCTCACTGCCCTGCGCCGTGCGGGCCAGCAGCCAGGCCGAAGCCTTGCGATTCAGCGCGGCGCTCGCGGTCGCCTGTGAGCGCCAGGCCGACACGCCACGCGCCACCGCCAGATTGCACAGAACCACGACGCCACACAGCATCAGCGGTCCGAGAGTTCTGAATTTCATCGGGAAATTTCCCCCTTCGTGAGACACCAGAATTCGGCTCAAGTCCGTCGCCCGACCGCCGATAAGCAGACTGTATTGCCCTGTGTGCTGGATGAAATCGTGAAAATAGTTAACCCCAACTTCAATCCTGCCGCTGCCCGGCCTGTCGCGCCCGAGCTGACGGCCCGCAACCAGGTGCTGACGGAGTTTGTCACCGGATTGCTCAAACTCATCAGCTTCATTGCCAGGCAGACAGAACCGAAAGAGAGCGAAGAATACACCAGCCTGCTCGGTCGGCTGATGGCCGGAGTGCCGGTTGAAAACGATCCGGCAAAGCTTGAACAGCAACGCACCGGATGCCTGCGGGCCAGCGAAGACTATTTTGACTACTGGCGGCGGCATCTGCACGAACGCGACCAGGAGTTCCGCGACCTGATCGAAATTCTGATGACGGCGGTGCAGACCGTCAGCCGCGACAATCAGAATTTCGCGCAATCCCTGGTGCAAAGCAATGCGCGGCTCAACAGTTTCTGCGACCTCAACGACATCCGCGATCTGAAATACCGCCTGCGCGAAGAGGTCACGCTGCTGCAAACCACAATTCAGGAAAAGCAGCATGCTGACGACCGGCAGACAGCCGATTTCGACCGCCGCATCAGCGCGCTGCAGGCCCGCCTGCAGGTGGTCGAACAGCAGGCCGCCACCGACGGACTGACCGGCGTTTCCAACCGCGCGTCGCTCGATCAGAAGCTGAAGGATCTGGTCAACCGGTCACAGAGCTTCGTGCTGGCGATGTTCGATATTGATAATTTCAAGCAGATCAATGACCAGTTTGGTCATCAGGTCGGCGACCAGGTCATCATTGCGGCGGCCAACGCGCTCCGGGAAACCACCCGCAGCAACGATTACGTGGCGCGTTATGGCGGCGAGGAATTTGTCGTCATCCACCTCGGATCACGCGCGGCGCTCTCGATGCCGCGCTTCAATCACCTGCTCGAAAGCGTGGCGCAAACCCGCCTCACCTTCCCGAATCTGGGGCTGACTAAAGACGTGATGTTCACGCTCAGTTGCGGCCTCACGCAGCACCGCTCCGGCGACACCGTCGAAAGCCTGCTGACCCGCGCTGACACGGCGCTTTACCAGGCCAAAAAACAGGGCAAGAACCGGCTGATTGTCGGCTGAGTCTGTCAGGTCCGCCCGGCAGCACACTGCTGTTTTACCCATTCACGAAAAGCGCGATTCATCGCGGTAATATCTTCTTTGTTGCCCAGGCGCAGAAAATCCAGCAGCGCTGCCGGAGTCAGAAACGGAAACAGGTCGCTGACTGCAATTTCAAGGTATTCACCTGCTGTCAGACGATAGAATGTCAGATCATCACCCTGCAGGCGCCAGATTTCAGGAACGCCCACACTGGCATAGAGCGGCAGTTTGTTGAGCGAAGGGCTGGCGACATCAACCTCAATGGCCAGATCGGGTGGCGGATCGGTCTTGAGATTGATCCGCTTTCTGCCGCGAATCTCGGCAGCGTGGCGCAGGTAATAGCAATCATCCGGCTCAATGCCGCTGTCTGTCAGTTCACGCCTGAGCGTCACTGACCCGCGCCCGATCAGCGGCAGATTCAGTTCTTCAGCCAGAATGGCAACCAGATGCGCGAAAAGCGACTTGAAACCTTCGTGTTCCGCCGAGAGCGTCATGATTTCGAGCCTTCCTCTGTCATACGTAATTCGCACATTTCGTTTTCCCTCGCGCTCTTCCAGCAGGTTTTCATAATCATCCTGGGAAACATTGCTGAGGATCAGCAGGCTGTTCAGGGGCAGCCTTTCGACCAGTTCCATGTAATTCGTCGCAACTGCGGCTGACATATACTGACTCCTTCGCTAAAACTGAAGCACGGTCGCTTACTGCTTCTGCGCCACCTGACCGAACGGCCCGGCGGACTGCAAAAAGCGAATGAATTCGGCCTTGTCGCGCGTCAGGCCGGGGAATCTGGCGAGTTCGCGGCCATCAGGACCGACGATGACGTATAGCGGCAGCGCGACCGTGCCGAACTGTTTTTCCTGAATCTCCTGGTGACGCTGATCGCCTGTGGCGTGTTCTGCCGTGTCGCGGTCGGTGTAAAGTTCGGCCAGGATGAAGCGGTCCAGTTCCCGGCGGACTTCGGGCTGCGGGAACATATTCGATTCCATCCAGCGGCAGTTGGTGCAGGTCACGCCGGTGAAATTCAGAAAGGCCGGTTTGTGCTGCGCCTTCGCCTGCGCCAGGGCTTCGTCGTAATCTTCAAGCCATTTCAGTTGCGCGGCCTGAGCATTCGCGCCACCCAGGCCCGCAATTTCACTGGCCCGCGCCGGAGGCAGAAACGAATCAAGATCGCCGAGTCGCGCGCCAAAGAGTCCGGTCAGCAGGTAAAACGCCAGGCCCAGAAACAGCACGCTCGCCAGCATGCGCATCACGCCGAGGCGCTCAACCGGCGTGTCGTAAGGCAACTGAAATTTGCCGAGCAGGTAAATCGCCGTGACTATCGCAATCGCAATCCACGCGGCCAGCACGACCGAACGCGAGACGGTGTTCCAGCCCCAGACCAGATCAACATTGCTCAGAAACTTGAAGGCCGCCGCGAGTTCAAGAAAGCCCATCACGACCTTGACGCTGTTGAGCCAGCCGCCCGAGCGCGGCAGCGATTTGAGCAGGCCCGGAAAGAGCGCCAGCAAAAAGAACGGCAGCGCAAAGGCCGTCGCAAACGCCAGCATCCCCAGCGTCGCCCACGTCCATTCGCCCTGCGTCGCCGCGACCAGCACCGTGCCGACAAAGGCCGCCGTGCAGGTGAACGAAGTCAGCGTGAAGGTCAGCCCCATCAGCAGCGTGCTCATCATCGAACCTGTGCCTGACTGCGCATCGAGCTTCGAGAGTACTGACGACGGAATGCGGATTTCAAACAGGCCGAACAGATTGAGCGCAAAGGCGACAAACAGCGTCGTCAGAAAAATATTCATCCACGCGCTCGCCGCCAGGCGATTGATGCCCGCCGGCCCGGCCACCGCCGTCATCAGAATGCCGAGGCCCGTAAAGGTGAAAATGATGCCGAAGCAGTAAACCAGCGCCTGCATGATCGAATGCCCGCGCGACTGATTTTCCTTCTTCGTAAAAAACGAAACCGTGATCGGAATCATCGGAAAGA
>CAYWDW010000497.1:689-4910 GCA_964457105.1 uncultured Heliobacteriaceae bacterium | reverse complement strand
TTAAGCTGGGATCAGGCTCCGGGCAGTCGCAGCACGGGCCGTTGCTGCCTGGTGGTGGAAATCCGGTTGAGCAAAAGTACTTACTCACAGGTTTTCGGCATCCCTTTTCATCATCTTTCATCCTCGTCCGTCCTGCCGACAGCTTTGACCTTTCTGATCACGAGGTCGTAACCGAACCCGAGTCGCAGCAGATAATCGAACAGCTTCTTTGTTTCTTCGCGGGTCTGCGGTCGGCCTTTGAGCCGGATTCTTTTGGCGATGGCGGTGTCAATCAGTTCTTCTTCGCTGTGTTCGGCATACACTTCATCAAGCGCCTGTTCAGCCGCCTGTGAGGAAATCTTTTTGCGGTGCAGGTCGCGGCGCAGGCGGGTGCGGCCCAGCGGTTTGGCGGTCAGCTTTGACGCGGCGTAACTGGCGGCAAACTGTTCGTCGTTGAGGTAGCCGAGTTCCTTCAGTCGATTGATGACGCGGTCCACAATCGCTGCTTCAGCCCAGGCCTTTTCAAGCAGTCGTTCGCGCAGCACGGCTTCGCTGCGCGGTCTGGCGGCAAGCAGGCGGAAGGCGCGGGCCAGCGTCTTTTCATACGGGGTCTGTTCCATAAACGTATCGTGAAACGCGCGCCCGGCCCAGGTCAAGCAGGGAAGAATTACTTCGGCATGACGCGCCGCAGGTGGCTGGCTGCGACGGGCGGTGTGGGCTGCGGCTGACTGTGCTGTGTCTCGGCACTGGAACTGATGCCCTGCACCTGCAGCTTGAATTCATCGGCATTCGACGCGCCGTGCAGCGCTTCTTCGTAATTGATGAGCTGCTGCGACCAGAGCGCGTAAAGTGACTGATCGAACGTCTGCATACCGTATTGCGAATGGCCCTGCGCGATGGCGTCGCGGATGTAGCGGGTCTTTTCGGGATTGATGATGCAATCGCGGATGTAGGGCGTCGAAACCAGCACTTCGACCGCCGGGACGCGCGCTTTGCCGTCCAGGCCGCGAATCAGCCGCTGTGAAATGACGGCCTTGAGGACGCTGGCCAGTTGCAGGCGAATGCCCTGCTGTTCGTGCGGCGGGAAGATGGAAACGACGCGCTGAATGGTTTCAGTCGCGTCAATCGTGTGCAGCGTCGAAAGCACCAGATGGCCGGTTTCAGCCGCAGTCAGCGCGGTGGCGATGGTTTCGTGGTCGCGCATTTCGCCGACCAGAATCACATCGGGATCCTGACGCAGCGCGCCGCGCAGGGCGGCTCCGAAATTGACGGCATCAACTTCGATTTCGCGCTGCGTGATGAAGGACCGCTTGTCGCGGTGCAGAAATTCAATCGGGTCTTCGATGGTGATGATGTGGCCGCCGCGCGTTGAATTGATGTATTCGATGATCGCCGCCAGCGAGGTTGATTTGCCCGATCCGGTCGTGCCGGTGACGAGGACCAGCCCGCGCCGCTCCTCGGCAATCGTTTCGATCACTTTCGGCAGGCGCAGTTCAGCGACCGTTTTGACGAGCGTCGGAATCACGCGAATCACCAGCCCGACGCTGCCGCGCTGCTGAAAAATGTTGCAGCGAAACCGTCCGAGGCCTGGCACGCCGTAAGAGACATCAATTTCGGCGTTCTCCTTGAACCGTTGTTTCTGACGATTGGACATAATCGTGAAAGCCAGCGTCAGCGTGTCTTCCTGCGTCAGACGCGGCCAGTCCATGACCGGTTTCATTTCACCGGAGACGCGGATGAACGGATAAACTCCGGCCTTGAGGTGCAGATCTGAAGCACCCTCGCGGCAGGCAATCGCCAGCAGTTCGTCAATATTCGGCATAAAATCAAATGTCCGGAAACCAGGGCTGAAGGCTGAAATAAAGCTCAGGGCTGCTGTGTCGTGGTTAAAGGAAGGGCCTGAAAACGGCGCGAATCTAGCACGGGCGCGAAAGCAGTGTCAATAAAGTATTCCGGCGGATCTTTCCCTCAGGCCGCCGACCATCTGCGGCTGCCGCGACGTGGTGTGCCGACCCGGTAAATCTGGCGTTACGGTGAAGCCGACAATCAGCGTGCGGCGCTGGTCTATGCCTTTCCCTCAAACAGCGCGCCGCAGTCCGATTGCCCACGCTTCACCGTAGCGCAATGACGGAATTGCCGGGTGGGCCGGACAAAGTTACGTCAACGGCCTCGGCTGGGTGAGCAGTTATTTTTACTTCGAGCCGAATGAAAGCTACGGCGAGGTGACGACGCCCGCCGGAGTCACGCACCGGGAGTATTTCAACACCACCGTCAGCAGCGGCAGGCGCGGGCTGCCGACGACGATGGAGACCTGGGCTGGCGGGGTGAAAAAGAAATGGACGACGACGAGCTGGGCGAGCGACAACACGAGCAGCCCGCCGCTGCGCCCCCGCGTGACCGAGACGAACGTCTACGATGACTCAGGCGCTCGCCGCCGGACGACGATTGAATACACGATCAGCGCCGCGACGGTGAGACTGCCCTACATCGTTCGTGAATACAATGCCGACGCGACGACGGTCTACCGCAGCACGCAGACCAGTTATGTGACGAGCGCCAGTTACACCGCATACAACCGCCGGATCATCGGACTGCCTGAGCTGACGTACCTTTATCAGGGCGATGTGGAAGGCGGCGGGACGCTCGTGGCGCAGACCGGTTACGCTTACGACAGTCCGAATGACACGATCACCTATCTGCAGGCGCACAGTTCGACGCCGAGCCAGCACGACAGCGCCAGTTACGGTGTGGGTTTTCTGTGGCGCGGCAATCTGACGCGGGTCACACGCTACCGCGTGACGAACGGAGCCGCTGGAAGCTGTCCGAGTAATTGCACTGAGACGAAGACCGGGTATTACATCACCGGCAATAATGACTCGTTCGGCATAACCGTTCTGTTGCGATTGTCCGACTTCGGCCATCGAAATTTGGATGTTTTTCGTGGCCAAAAGTGCGACATAATCGGTGGCGGCATATTGCACGCCTTGATCCGAATGATGAATCGTCGGACAACCGTGCGACAAAGCTTGTTGCAAAGCGGCGCGGGTGAGTTCACCACCCAGCCCGTGCGACAACGCCCAGCCGCGAATGGCACGGGTAAAGACATCGAGGATGAGCGCCAGGAAAACGAAGGTGCCGCCACCCAATTTGATGTAGGTGATGTCGCTCACCCACACCTGGTGCGGCTGCGTGATCTCCAAATCCGCCACCAAATTCGGATAGCGCGGGAAAGCGTGCTGCGAGTTGGTTGTTTTGGGCACGCGTTTTTTGCGTTTCACCAGCAACTTTTTTTCGCGCATCACGCGTTGCACCCGTTTGCGATTGAGTGGGAGCAAACGGGGTTCTTCGCGGCGGATCTGGTGCGTGATGCGGCGCGTCCCATAAGTGGGAAAGCGTGCGGCCACGGTTTCAATGGCTTGTTCCAGCACGGTCTCGTCCGGGCTCCCTGCCTGATAATAAAAGGAACTGCGCGCCAGGCCGAGCACCGCACATAAAAGAGAAATGGGGCAGGTCGCGGACAACTTCATAGTGACCTCCCGTTTTTGCTCGACAGTGAGGTCGCAAAAGTCGAGGCTTTTTTTGCGACCTCGAGTTCGAGGGTCAGCCGTCCGACCATCCGTTCCAGGCCGGCGATGCGCAGGTCTTTTTCTTGCGCGGCATTTTCGCCTTCAAAAATGAGTGCGGCGTGCGTGAGGAATTGTTGTTTCCACCGACTCAAGAGATTTTCGTTGATCTGGAGGTCGCGACAAATCTGGGCCGCACTTTTCGCGCCGGTCAAAACTTGCAAGACGACCTGGGCTTTGAGTTGCGGTTTATAGGTTCTGGGTTTGGTCATGATTGATCTCCTCATTCTGAACTGTAGTTCTGTCTCTTCCTACTGTCCAGTTTTAGGGGACCACTACAACGGTTGACACCGGGGCTGCCTCCCGAAGCTCCTGAATTCGCGGACATCATTCACCGTAGCGGACAGATGAAGGAAGTCATTGGCCTGGCGCGCCGCATGGCTTTGCACAAACTGCCGGTTCTGATCGAAGGCGAATCGGGCACAGGGAAGGAGTTGATGGCCAGGGCAATTCACTTTTCCAGCCCTCAGCGCGGTGGGCCGTTCATTGCCGTAAATTGCGGAGCCATTCCAGCCGACCTGGTTGAATCCGAACTGTTCGGACATGAGAAAGGGGCGTTCACGGGCGCAAGTCAAAAACGCGATGGCCATTTCGCCAAAGCCAATGGCGGAACGATCTT
>CAYWDW010000497.1:0-679 GCA_964457105.1 uncultured Heliobacteriaceae bacterium | reverse complement strand
TTTCTGGATGAGGTCGGCGAATTGCCGCTGCCAGCGCAGGTCAAGCTGCTCAGAGTTCTGCAAGAACAGGAAGTCATGCCCGTTGGCTCAAGCCACGCCAAAAAGATTGATGCGCGCGTGATCAGCGCCACTAATCGCACGCTCATCAACGAAGTCGCCCGAGGGAATTTCCGCGAAGACCTCTTTTACCGGTTGGCCGTCTTTATTCTGCATCTTCCCCCGCTTCGCGAGCGTGAGGGCGACGTCGGGTTGCTACTGGACTCAATGCTGGAGGGCTTGAAACAAGAGACCCCCGGCCTGATCCTAGAGGGTAAAAGACTTTCTCCCGGCGCAAGAAATTTTCTGCTCAACTACGAATGGCCCGGCAACGTCCGGGAAATGAAAAATACCCTCTTACGCGCCGCCGTGCTATCATCCGGCCCGCAGATCACAGAGGCCGAAATTCGTCAGGCCATTTTCACTGCCCCAACACAAAATAGAGACAGGATTCTCAACCGACCCCTTGGCAATGGTTTCAACCTGCAGGAAATGCTCACCGAAGTAGCGCAACACTATCTACGCAGAGCTTTGGAACAGACCCACGGCAACAAATCGGAAGCGGCAAAGTTGGTCGGATTGCCCAGCTATAGATTTACGCAAAAGTAATTAAGCAAATCCTTGAAACGAGTATCCTTCACAT
>CAYWDW010000496.1:0-4911 GCA_964457105.1 uncultured Heliobacteriaceae bacterium | reverse complement strand
GAAAGGCTGAAAGTGAAAGACCGCAGACAGGTTCATTCGGTGAATCGGCCTGCGGTCTTTTGTTGCAGCTCATCGCTTCATCCCTGAAAGCCGGGAGCGCCAGCAACGAGGTGCAGACAGAGTTCATTCCGTCCGCACCTGATTACTGACGCTCACGGCGTTTCCGGTTGCGCGGTCTGTGTTAGAAGACCGGCACGGTGATGCTGTAAGAATTGAACAGCGAGATGGTGCTGAGATTGCGACCACCATTGAACATCGGCCCTTTGTTCAGCACGACGCCCAGCAGCGGGCGGCCTGTGGCGTTCAGCTTCATCCAGCCGACGCTGCCGCGCGGGATGAAGTTGTTGATGCCGCTCAGGACTCTCAGGCTGGTCAGCGCGACCTGCGTGTAACAGTTGATCCTGAAGGTCAGCGAACGCGACTGCTCAAGATCGTTGTACATCAGGCCGAAGATGTTGATTGACGGGTTTTCACCAGTCAGCAGATTGCCCGCCGGTGAATAGAGCGTAAAAATCGTGCTGTCAGTGGTCTGCGAGTTGAAAGTCGAGATCGCCACCGTCGCTGGCAGTTTGTCGTAACTGTTGGCGGTGTTGCCGCCATCGAAAGTCATGGTGGCTGTCGCATCAACCCCCGGATCAATGGTCCCGGCGAGTCTCTTGGTCACGGCCACAGCCGGAATATCGGCCAGCCGTCCGTCGGCTTCGCGGATGTAAGCAACGCCCAGCAGCGCATTGTGCTGCGTCGGCAACCCGCCGGAACTGGCCACGGCAATGATGTAGCCCCTGGTTCCCGGATCGAAGTCGCTGGCCAGAAAATACGTGGTCTGCGACTGCGTCAGCGTGACGTATGAATCGGCCACCGAGCAACTGCTGCCGTCAATCATATAGATGTGCACAGCGATTGACCGGTTCGGATCGGTGTTGGTGAGGTTGATCTGCGTATCTTCGGCTGCCGGGTTTGAGGCATTGCTGGTGTAGCGGCTGAAGAACAGTACGCTGCCAGGTCTGAGATCATTCGGATCCTGTGCCAGTGCAGTGAGGCTGCACAACGCAAGGGCACAGAGGACAAGTGCGAGAGTGGTGAGCTTGTGTATCAGTCGTGTAATCACAATGTTCCTCCTCGTTAATCCCACACGCCCGGATTTCGCCAACTGGTCATCAGCATCTGCGGATGAAGCAGCGGCAAACGCGACGTGGACTAAAGGTGGTTTGTTCCAATCAACAGATCAGGCCTGATTAAAAGACGCCGACCAGTGAGTTGACTGAGCAATACGTAACAAGGGGTCGGGGAGGCAAGAATTACAGCAGAGGCTGCGGCGCGGCAGCCACGACGCGAAGACTTGCCTGACATCTGCTCGGAGCGGTCGTGAGGCGGTGAGTTCTGAAGCCGGTTCACCGGATGGCGCAGTCATCAATACATTTCGTCAGGCGGCGACTGCGGCAATAGCTCCTTGTTACAACTTGAATCTTTGGCGTGACGCATCATAGCACACGCCCGGTCTGATGCAACTTTTTATTGAACCGAGGGTGATTAAATTCCCTTCCGGTCTACCTGTATTTTTCCGGCGTCTCGCGCTTGCGGTTTTCGAGCAGATACCATTTGTCCTTGGTCATCTCGCCGGGCGTGTAGCAGGCCCACTCGAAATTATGCCCGTGCTTGATGGCGTCAGTCGGGCAGGCATCCACGCAGAAGCCGCACAGAATGCAGCGGCCATAATCAATCTGATAGACCTTCGCGTAGCGGTGATCCTGTGTGGCGCGCTCTTCATACGAACGCGGGTCTTCGGCGCCTTCGATGTAAATGGCATCAGCCGGGCAGGCCGCGGCGCACAGAAAGCACGACACGCACAATTCCTTGCCGTTCTGATCCACGGCCAGGTAATGTTCGCCCCTGAACCGCTTGAAGAGTTGCACCGGCTCGTCAGGATAACTGACCGTGACCTTGTGTTCGGGAATGTGGCTGAGCGTCACCGCCATGCCAGCCGCAGTTGAACGGGCCGCTTCGATGATTTCCTTCGCCGTGTTGACGATTTCTGAAAGTATGGACATACGCTGACTGAATTTTCCGGTTACGAATTGCTCGCTGGTAATGCTGATTTCTGAGGGCGGAAGCCTGAAAAGCCATCAGTGAAAACGGATCATAGCATCAACCCCGCAGCCTGGCCAGATCACTCGTGAAGTCGGCCCCTTGCGGCAGCAGGCGGCGACGTGCGACCATCACGATTTCAATCAGTCACACAATTCATTGCTGTCTTTCAGGAGAAATCATGAATGAAATTACCGAAGCCGTAATTCTGAACGCCCTGCGCGCTGTCAAAGACCCCGATCTGCACAAGGACGTGGTGGCGCTCAAGATGATCCGCGACGTTAAGGTTTGCGGCGGCGTCATCAGTTTTCGTTTCGTGCTGACGACGCCGGCCTGCCCCGTGCGCGATCAGTTGAAATTTGAAGCGCAGAAAGCCGTCATGGCGATTCCCGGCGTCGAGCAGGTCGAAGTCAAAATGGACGCCGAAGTGCCGAAGGCGCGCGGCAATGTGGACAAGGCCGCCGTTGAAGGCATCAGCCACATCGTCGCGGTCAGTTCCGGCAAGGGCGGCGTCGGCAAATCAACTGTCGCCGTGAACCTGGCCGTCGCGCTGGCACAGATGGGCGCGCGGGTCGGGATTCTCGACACCGACGTTTACGGTCCGAACGTGCCGATTATGATGGGCGGCAACGATCAGCCGGTTGTGCGTCATGACAGGCTGATTCCGCCGGTCTATCACGGCGTCAAAACGATGAGCATCGGACTGCTCAATCCGGGCGACCGCGCAATTGTCTGGCGCGGGCCGATGCTGCATTCGGCGGTGCAGCAGTTTCTGCGGCAGGTCGAATGGGGCGAGCTTGATTACCTGATTGTGGACATGCCGCCCGGCACCGGTGACGTGCAGTTAAGCATGGCGCAGACCGTGCCGATGGCCGGAGCCGTGCTGGTCACAACGCCGCAGGAAGTTTCGCTCGGTGATGTGCGCAAGGCCTACAATATGTTCGATCAGTTGCACGTGCCGGTGCTGGGCGTGGTTGAAAACATGAGTTACTTTATCTGCCCGAACTGCACGGAGCGTCATTTCATCTTCGGTCACGGCGGCGGCGAAGCGCTGGCCGCGCGTTACGACATACCGTTTCTGGGCGCCGTGCCGCTCTCATTGAGCGTGCGCGAAGGCGGCGACCTGGGCATTCCGATTGTTGTTGGCGCGCCCGCGAGCGCGCAGGCTCAGGCCTTCCGTGAAGTCGCGCAGCACGTCGCCGCGCAGATCAGCATTCAGGCCATTAAATCAAATCGCACCCTGCCCGTGCTGAATCTGAAAAAATAGGTGGCTGGTGGTTAGTGGTCAGTGGTTAGTGTGCTGCGGAGCGCCAATTTCCACTGACCACTGACCACTGACTACTGACTACTGACTACTGACCACTAACCACTGACCGGTTGACGCACCAGACTCCTGATGACTATCATTCGGTTTCGCTTGAGCGGAAGGTGACGATGTTCTTCGATGACGATCAGGAAATCAGCGCCGCGCAGGTTGAAGCGGCCCTTGACCGGGTCCGGCCGGCGCTGGCCGCGCACAGTGGCAATATCGAACTCGTGCGCATCGAAGGAGCCAATGTTCACGTTCGTTTGAAAGGCAATTGTCTTGGCTGTCCGATTTCAGAGATGACTCTGAAATATGGCGTCGAGCGTGTCCTGCGCGAAGAAGTGGCGGGGTTCGGTGAACTGATTGACGAAACTCCGCATTGATTTTTCAGGTGAAGCCGGGACTTCACCGCAGGCTTTAATGGGAACCTGGCTCAGGGGCGTGCAATTCACGCTGAAAGTCAGTCCAGAATTATCAATTCGTAAACAAGGAGCAAAACATTATGGAAGCAACTCTCTCAGCAGTTGATCTGTCCCTGACCGAATCGGCGGCGGCTGAAGTCAGGAAGTTTATGGAAGCCGAAGGGCTGACATCGGAAAAAGGCGGCCTGCGCGTGCGCGTCGTGCCAGGCGGCTGTTCAGGCTTTCAGTACGGCATGAATCTGGAAGAAGCGCCGACCGACAACGACGAAGTGATCGAGACTTCGGGGCTGCGCCTGTTTGTGGATATGTTCAGCGCGCAGTACCTGACCGGCGTGACGATTGATTACGTCACCAGCGTCATGGGTTCGGGCTTTACCTTTACCAACCCGAATGCCAGCGGCGGCTGCGGCTGCGGCAGCTCATTTTCAGCATAACCGTCAGACCACTGCCACAATCACAGTAAACGGCTCCTGCGGGCAGGGGCCGTTTTTCTTTACCTGACACTTATCAGTAATAATTCCTGTTACTGTCAGCTTGACAGCCGCTCACCCGCCTGCCAGGATAGCGGCCTGTCTGGCAAATCCATGCAACATCGCAACAGCAAACAACGACAGGCCGTGCTGACGGCCATTGAACGTCACGGTGGCCATCTGACGGCAGACCAGATTCACGCGCTGGTTCGCAGGGAATTTCCGCGCCTGAGCCTGGGTACGGTCTACCGCAATCTGCGGGTGCTGATTGCACAGGGCAGCGTGCGCGAGCTGAAGGTCGGATCGGCTTTCAGCTATTTCGAACTCGCCGCCGAGTCTCATTACCATCTGATCTGCCGCGTCTGCGGCCACATTGCCGATGCTGAAGTGCCGTTCGATCAGCAACTGACAGGGCTGCTGCAGGGCACGCGCCAGGTCAGCGGTTTTCAGCTCGAAGATCACCGGCTTGATTTCATCGGCGTCTGCCTGGCGTGTCAGAAAAAGTCCGGCAGGCGCGCCAGACCGTCAAAATCGCGCGGCGGCTGATCGTCACCCGGCGAGCGGCCACGGCGCTGGTTTTGATTGCGCAGTCCACCATCAACAGTCCACGTTCATTCAAGGAGGAATC
>CAYWDW010000495.1:3425-4912 GCA_964457105.1 uncultured Heliobacteriaceae bacterium | reverse complement strand
GCGACCAGCGTGCCTGCTTTCAGGCCGTGCCCCGTCGCATCGCCCACCGCAATCGTCAGCGTCCCGTCTTCGCTCACGTGAAAGTCATAGTAATCACCGCCGACTTCCGAAGCAGTTTTCATCTTCGCGGCAAGGTCGAGCTGCCGTTTCAGTTCGCGCACGGACCAGCGGTTTTGCACCGTCTGAAGCTCGTGAAAAGCACGTTTCAGATCGTCTTCAATCCGCATCAATTCGATAAAATGCGTCCACGAAAGTTTCCTGAAAAGCTGCGCGAAGTAATCATCATCACGCGGCTTAATGGAATTCACGCTGATCCCATAATTCACCTGGCGGCAGGGCGCTTCGATTTTTCCAGTCCAGGTAACTACCGGCTCGGTCATCGCCAGATTCCGACTGACAAAATTACCTTGTATCAAGTTAATAGCGGCCTCGCAAGACTATCGTGCCAGCCCCGCCCGCGTGTTGGAATGACAAGTGCAGGAACAAGCGCACGCAGTAGAATTAGCTGGCGGTGAGTGCCTTTGGGCCAATGGCATTAAGTTAAGCAGAAGAGAGATGACCGCAGCAGACGGAAATAACGAAACACACGGACAGACCTGTGCTGCAGCGGCCTGGTTTCGTCTGTTCCGCTATTTCCGTCTGCTGCGGTCATCTCTCTTCTGCTTAACTTAATGCCATTGCCCTTTGGGCAGAACGCCACGCACAACCGGGCAGGCTTCGATCATCATCACCCGCCACCTCGGCAGCCATTCTCAAACGCGGCAGCCTTGCATACAATGACCGCGCCATGGCTCCCGATCAGACCATCCAGAACGAATCTGCGCTGCTGCGACAATACCGGTCGCTGTTAGAGATCAACAACGCGGTCGTGTCGCAACTCGATTTGCGCGAACTGCTGCACACGACGTCCGCCATCCTGCGTCAACATATTCACCACGACATCGCAGGCATCTCGCTCTATGAAGAAACAAGCAGGATGTTTCGCGTCCTGGTACTCGACAACCCGCCTGCCAACTGGGAGGAAGGCTATTTACTGCCCCTCGAAGGCACGCCCGACGGGCTGGCGTTCCAGACGCGCCAGGTGGTCTGGCGCGAGCATCTCGATTTGACGGAATTCCCGGCGACAGTGGTGCGACAGGCATACGAAGCCGGCGTGCGCTCTGGTTGTTCCGTGCCGCTGATTGCGCGCGATAGCGTGATCGGCGTACTCGCCGTCGGCAGCCACCGTGAAGCTTCTATCACTGCCGCCGATGCCGAGATGCTGCAAAGCATCGCCAATCAGATTGCCAGCGCTATTGCCAATGCCCTGAACTTCGAGCGCGCCCGCCAGGCTGAACAGGAAGTGCAACGCAAGCTGGAACGTGAACGCCTGATGCTGGAAATCAACAACGCCGTCGTCACACAACTGAGCCTGCATGATCTCGCGCGCGCGACAGCAGAGTCTTTGCGCGGCTTGTTACAACACGAAGTTACCGGCCTTTCCTTCT
>CAYWDW010000495.1:0-3415 GCA_964457105.1 uncultured Heliobacteriaceae bacterium | reverse complement strand
TCCTTCTACAACGCGGAAGCGAACCAGTTTCGTTACTTTATGTTTGACGTGTCGGGCAACATCCCGGCAGTCGCAGAATGAACCGTTTTGCCTGTAGAAGGCACAGCGGGCGGGATCGCCTTGCTGTCCGGGCAGCCATTTTTTCTGAATCGCTTTGACCCTGCCTTGCTCACTTCGGAATTTGATCAAGCCTTTTATGCTGCCGGCCTCCGGTCGGGAGGCTGCGTGCCGCTCATCGCGCACGGGCGCAAGCTCGGCGTCCTGGGCGTGGCGAGTTTTCGAGAAGATGCGTTTTCGGAGTCCGATCAGGAATTGCTTATCCACGTCGCCAATCAAATCGCGCTGGCGGTGGAGAATGCCTTGAACGTCGAACGGGCACAGGCCGCCGAACAACAGGCGACGCAACATGCAACACGAACCAGGCTATTGCTGGACGTCAACAACGCGATTGCGTCCGCATTGGATTTGCCCTCGTTGTTTCGCGCCGTGTCCGCTTGTTTGCGGCAGGTGTTCCGCCTCGATTACGCCGTGATGGGACTGTACAACGACCAGGAAGAAATCCTGCGCGTGCATCTGTTGGATCGTGGCGAGGGCATAGAGCTTTTGCAGGAAGGCCAGATCGCGACGCTTGATGACACGCCCGTCGGCCTCGCCATTCGCACGAAGCAAGTGGTTGTTACCGGATCGGATTATCTCAACCAATTTCCCTCCGAAGTGGTGCGACGTGCGGCCAGTCAGGGACTTCGTTCCTATTGTTCGGTTCCGCTGCTCAGGAAAAACCGCGTCATTGGCGCGATGAGTGTGGCCAGCAACACTGAAGCGGCGTTCACGCCAGACGACGGCGAGTTATTTATGAAAATCGCCGATCAGGTCGCCATCGCGGTGGAAAATGCCCTGAACTTCGAGCACGCGCGCAAGGCTGAGCAAGAAGCCACGCGCCAGTCCGAACGCTTGCAGTTAATGCTGGAAATCAACAACGCGGTGGTCTCGCATCTCGACCTGCACACCCTGGTCAAATCCATTTCGGCTTGTCTGCACGAGGTGTTAGAGCAGGATGTCACGGGTATTTCGCTTTACGATCCCGACACAAATCAGTTGCGGGCGTATGCCTATGAGTCCCTCGACAAACAGTTTTCCATTGAAGAGGGAACGCTGATTCCGCTCGAAAGCTCGCTCACCGGGTCGGCCTTCACCTCTGGGCAACCGATCTTTCATGATCGGATTGACGAGCAGCGCTTTCAGTCCGATTTTAGCAACCGCTTCCGCGCCGCTGGTCTCAAGTCCGGCGGCGTTGTCCCGTTGATTGCGCATAGCCGTAAACTCGGCACGCTCGCAGTTGCGAGCTATCGTGAAGCTGCCTTCAGCGAAAATAAAAAAGAACTGCTTTACCAGGTCGCCAGCCAAATCGCGATTGCGGTCGAGAATGCGCTGTCTTTTCGCGAAATCGAAACACTCAAGAACAAACTTGCCAGCGAAAAGCTCTACCTCGAAGACGAAATCCGCACCGAGCATAATTTTGAAGAACTCATCGGTGCGAGCCGCGCCTTCAAACGCATTCTCAAACAAATCGAAACCGTCGCGCCGACCGATGCCGCTGTGCTGGTGCGCGGCGAAACAGGCACGGGCAAAGAATTGATTGCGCGCGCGATTCACAACCTGAGTACGCGGCGCGAACGCACGCTCGTCAAACTCAACTGCGCGGCGATTCCGACCGGCCTGCTCGAAAGCGAATTGTTCGGCCACGAAAAAGGCGCATTCACCGGCGCAATCACACAACGCATCGGACGCTTTGAACTCGCGCATCACGGCACGTTGCTGCTCGATGAAGTCGGCGATATTCCGGTTGAGTTGCAACCCAAACTTTTGCGCGTTTTGCAGGAGCAGGAATTTGAGCGGCTCGGCAGCACGCGCACGCAAAAAGTGGATGTGCGATTGATTGCCGCGACGAATGCTGACCTGGAACAAATGGTCGCGGAGAAAAAATATCGCAGCGATTTGTACTATCGTCTGAACGTTTTTCCCGTCACGATTCCGCCCTTGCGCGAACGCGCCGAAGACATTCCCGTGCTGGCGCGCTTCTTCACGCGCAAATACGCGCGGCGCATGAAAAAGAACATCGAAGCCATTCCCTCCGACGCGATGGAAGCCCTGGCCGCCTACCACTGGCCCGGCAACGTGCGCGAACTCGAACATTTTATCGAACGCGCCATCGTGTTGACCGAAGGCGCGGCGCTGAACATCTCGTACTCCGAATTGAAGCCCGCCGCAAAACCGGTGGCCGCGTCGAATTCCTCATCCGTCACCACGCTCGAAACCGCTGAACGCGAACATATCCGGCGCGCGCTGGAAGCAACCAATTGGGTGATTGGCGGGCCGCAAGGCGCAGCGGCACGATTGGGCATGAAGCGCACGACGCTGCAATCCCGCATGCAAAAGCTCGGCATCACACGTTGACCGCGCCGACATTTCGGCACGCGCCGACATCTCGGCGCAAATCGCTTCGGCACTTGTCGGCACAGTCTCGGCAGCCACTCTTCACGCATTCGCCTAACTCATTTTCCTTCCACTCATTTACCTCACACGAATCCATCACGCGGCGCTGTGGCCTGGCGCTTGCGCTACTCAGAGGCATAGCTAAAGGCAAAACAGCAAATGAAAAGGAGACACTGATGCTTACGCCTCAACTGAGTCAAACCATCCCTATGAAGCAATGTCACCGTTGCGGCATGGAACTGCGTGACCGCGATAAATTCTGCCGTCGTTGCGGCGTCAGTCAAAGCCTCGTTGCTTCAACTCAATGCACTACCCAATTGCTCAGCGACAGCGGCGCGATGCACCAGTCATTTTCCGGCTCGCTGGTCGCGGCGGTGACGACCGGACTGGCACAGCGCACAACATCGCTGCGCGCGAATCGTTGGACGCGGCGCCTGGCGAGCGCGCTCGTAGCCCTGCCGCTGTGGCTGATGATTGTGTTGCTTTCCCCGTTGGAAGCTGTGGCAGCGGTCAGAGCGATCTCCAACCAATCGTGAACATGCTCAGGATTACGATTCACAACGAAGCCGTCGTGACGCGCTTCATTCTCGAAGGGCGGCTGATAGGCGAGTGGGTGCAGGAACTGGAACGCTGCTGGCTGACGGCGAACGCCGCTCCGCTCAGGATTGAATTAACCGATGTGAGTTTTATTGACGAACCAGGCCAGGCCTTACTCGCGCGAATGGCAGCCGCCGGCGTGACATTGCGCGCGGTTGACGTGCAGATGAAAGCCATCGTCGAAGAAATTCTTGCGACCTTGTTGCCGGACTGAAAGTTCAGCAAAGCGGGAGTAGCGGGGGCAGGCCGGGGGGGGGTGGTTGTGTATTGGGGTTTTTTTTGAGGGAAGCCGCCCCCCCACGCGTGGGGAAGTTTTTTTTATTTT
>CAYWDW010000494.1:0-4925 GCA_964457105.1 uncultured Heliobacteriaceae bacterium | reverse complement strand
CGCCTGCCCGCACGTAAAGGTCAACGTCGGTATTCGCGCTCAGATCAATTCTGAGTTCCGTCGCGCCACCGGGAACATTGATCCAGTATTGCGTCTCGAAGACCACGCCGCCGGGCGCTGACCTGGCGATATAACCGTTGAGTGGCGCACCTGAAGTCAGTTCTGTAAAAACCGGACGCGGCGTCGGCGTGGGAACGGGCGGCGGTGTGGGCGGCGGTGTGGGCGCGCCGGTTGAAACGATGGCGCGAATCATGGCGCTGGCCGGTGCGCCCTGAAAGACATCTGCAAGCGACCCGAAGCCCGCGCCGTCAGTCCGCAGATAAAAACTGCGATGCTGCGTCAGGCCGCTCGTGTCAACGGCGAAGCCGACGCCCTGGTTGGGCGACGGAGCCTGATAACCCACATAAAAATCGCCGGAGTTGATCGTCGGGCCACTGGGAATCGTGAATTCAAGAAAGAGTTCGTGGCTCGCGCTCGGCACGGTTGTGTCAAGGCGCGTGAATTGCGCCAGCGGCGGCGGTTGCCCGTTGCCTGAAGCATAAACCAGCGTGATCGGCCTGCCTGCCGGGTCAGGCTGATTGACGAAAGCCGGAATCAGCAGGCGCACCTTGCGCAACTTCGCCGGATAAGCCGGCGGCGTCAGCCGGTTGATAATCATTGCCCCGTCGCCGCGTACGGCGGTGTCTATCGCGGAGTCGTCAGCTTTCAGTTCGGCCTCCTGCGCGTTCAGCAGCGGGTTCGTTCGATAGCCAATCAGTTCGAGTGCAGCCAGATCACCGGTGGTAATCTCATAGCGCAGACCATAGTCAAAAATCGGAATCATAATCCCGAGATAACGCCCGATGAGCGCGCCATCCTTCCAGTGCCCGGCCTGCCAGCCGTCGCCGCCTGTGCCGTCATCGCGTCCGGTCGAGAACGGCAGTTCCGACCCGCCGCCGAAAAAGACCTGCTCTCCGCCCGATGACAGAATGCGCGGCGCGGTCGCAAAGGTGGCGGCTGTAACGCCGGGACGGAAGCGAAACAGGTCGAGGACATCAGGGGTTTGCGGCGGCGCGCCGGGATGCGTTTCCTGAATCCCGACGCCGGAGAAAAAGCCGAGAACGTGGCCGATCTCGTGCATCGCACACGCCGTGAAATCGGATCTTTTTGGTCTGATGCCGTCGCTCGGATCGAAGTCGTAGTTGATGGCCGAATTGAAAGCAATGGCCGGTGGCGGTCCCAGGTTTTCGTGTTCCGGGTCCGCGACCGGCGGCAGCAGTCCGAGCGCGCGACGCGCGGCGACGTGCCAGATCATTCCGGTCGTTGCGCCCAGGTCGGTCGGCAGTTGCTCCGCTGGCAGCGCGTGGTAAAGCGCAGCCTCCTGCGGGCTGCCCGCGCTGCGAATCAGCGCAGCGCGAATGGCCGGATAGCTGGCCGCATCAAAATCGCGCTGAAAGCTCGTTTTGCCATACTCGGTTTTCAGAAACGGCTCGCCGAAGTATGTCGGCCCGAAATCCACGTCAATCACCACCGTGACGGGATTCTGAATCAACGCTTCCCACGTGCGGGCCGCGCGCAGAAAAGCGGCTTTGGCTTCGGGGAACCCTTCGAGCTGCTGAGTGCCGCGCAGGATGATCTTCAAACCTTTGCGCGCTGGTTCCGGCGCCGCAGTTGAAGTGGCTTCATCGCCGATCACGCGCAGCGGCTGATGGTGATTGCGCTGCATCGCCTGCGCTTCGGTGGCAGTCGCCGCGCGGCAGACGACGCGCCCGTCGCGCGCGGCGAGGATTGAACCACCCGCGAGCGGCGTGCTGCGCTGTTGTTCCTGCATCAGGGCAGGCGGCGCGGGGCCGATGGCCAGCGCCTGCGGAACGAGTTGTTGCGGCGCAACGGCTGAACGCGCGGCTGCCGGATGAATAATCGCCTCGCCCAGGATGGCGGTCAGCAGACAGCCGAGCGCGGTTAATAACATCAGTGAACGCCCGCTGTCGGCGGGATAACGCAGATTGCTTTTCATCGTCTCCTCCTTCAGTTTGCTGGTCAGTCCTGCAGCGGCCTGAACCGTCCCGCGCGCGTGAGCAAGCGGTGACGCCCCGCATCCGCCGCTTGCTCACGCGCGCGGGACGGTCCCGGTCTTACGGCTGCTGCATCCAGAAGTCGTAGTTGCTGTTCCCGCTGTAAGCATAGACACGCCAGATGTAATAGCCGGGCGCGCCGTAGTAAGAGATTTCTTCTTCCGCGTGCGGGCTTTCGGAACTGGCAACAACCACCCATTGCGCGCCGTCCCAGCGCCACAGATAAAGATCGAAATCAGTTCCCGTCCGGGCGCGCAGCCAGCCCTTGTGCCAGCCCCACGAATCGTTGCGGTAATACGTGCCGTTCGGCTCAAAGCCTGCCTGCCCGGTGAAAAGCAGTCCCGTGTAATGTTCACAATTGCTGCACGGCGCGCCGCCACCATCGAATTGCGAGAAGAGCAGCGTATTGGGCGAGCCGGTTCCGGGATCGCTTACGGCGTTGGTGGTCGCGTTGTCGAGCAAGGCGCGATTGACTTCGGCAGGCGTGGCGTTGGGATGAGCTTCAAGGTAAAGCGCCGCCGCGCCGGCCACGTGCGGCGAAGCCATCGAAGTGCCGCTCATCGCGGCTGTGCCGTAATCATCCGCGATGCCCGCGCTGGTGATCGCAAAGCCGGGAGCGAAGAGGTTGACGCAGGCGCCGTAATTGGAAAACGAAGCACGAACATCGGAGTCGGTCGTCGCGCCAATGGTGATCGTGCCTTCGGCGCGCGCCGGAGAAACGTTGCAGGCGTCCTCGTTGCTGTTCCCGGCGGCCACGATGTAAGTCACGCCCGCCGCGATGGAGTTTTTCACTGCCTGGTCAACTGCCTCAGAGGCCGGGCCGCCACCGCTGTAGTTGACGACTGCGGGTTTGAGGTGATTAGCCGTGACCCAGTCCAGCGCCGCCAGGAGCCATGAGGCGGCGCCCCGGCCTTCGCAGTTGAAGACGCGCACCGCATAGAGCCGCACCTCCTTCGCCACGCCGTAAGTGGCTCCGCCAATCGTGCCCGCGACGTGTGTGCCGTGCCCGTTACAATCATTCGCGTTTTGCCCATCGTTGACCGCATCGAAGGCCGCGACGACGCGCCCCTGAAATTCCTGATGCGTGGCGCGAATGCCGCTGTCAATGACGTAGACATTCACGCCGCGTCCGGTCGCGTTGTAGTTGTAGCTGTAGTCGAGCGGAAGCTGACGCTGATCAATGCGGTCAAGACCCCACGTCGGGTTGTTCTGCGCGGCGTTCTCCGGCGCGTGATTGTCAGCTTTGACCGGCTCAATACTGATTTCAGCGTCTTCTTCGACGTAAGCGACGCGCGAGTCCTGGCTGAGCGCCTGAGCCTGCGCTTCGCTCATCTCCATCGCGTAGCCCTTGAGCGCGCGCGTGTATGTCCGTTCGATCTGCGCGCTGTAGGTTGTGGCGAATGAATCGCCGAGTTCGGCCATCGCTTCGTCGCGGGCAATGGAACTGACCGCTTCATCACGCAGCACGACGATGTAGCGCCGGGCGATGGCGTTCACGTGTTTGCGGAACTTCTCTGATGGTTGTTGCAACGCCTGGGCGCTGGACAGCGCTGGTGTAAGGAAACCAACGATCACGAAATTTGCAACCAGCGACAGACTGATCGCCAGACTGAATTTGCGCGAGTTGAAAAATGGGTTGTGCATATCTTTTGCTCCTTCTGGTTTGTAGTCCGAACATTGGGACAGTACCGGGAGCGGTAGCGACCGGGTGTTCGCGCGAGGCGCCCTCTTCGCAGGCGCCAGGTCGCTACCGCTCCCGGTACTGTCCTGGCGCTCGTTCAGTGTTTTGTGACCTGATTTATCTGAGCAGGTCTTCCGCGATGTGAAGGCGTTTGTCCGGCGGCACGGGCGGAATCAGAATTTCGCGGCGCTCGCCACGCGGGTTCTCCAGCGTGAAGACTTCGAGGTAAGTATTGAGGTCTGTGCCCCGCATCACGCGCGCTTCGACGATCAGTTGCCCGTCGGGCCGACGCACGATGGCGAGCGGCGCGCCGTGCTGATCGAGGCCGAGCCGACTGGCCTGATAAATCATCGTCACGGCCTGCGCCTGCGCGAAGCCGTCAGGCGCGAGCGAGGCGTGATCCTGGGGCGGCAATGGCGCGTGGTAATCGGCCAGCAGGCCGCTCGCGCGAAAGACCAGGATGCCGTGATTATTGAGCGGCGTCGCGTCCGGGCCACGTCCCTGGGTGAGTTGCACGCGGACGATGGTTTGTGCCGGGCCGCGCCAGGGCAGAGAGCGCCCTCTCGATTGCGCTCCGGGAAGATTGATGCGGGTGACGCTCTGCACTTTCAAGCCGAACTCCGGCCCGATGCCGAGCTTGTCAATATTGGCCTGCACCATGCGCTCGACCATTTCAGCCGACCACCAGCGCGGCAGGTAGAGTTGCGGCGTCGCCGCTTCGTGCGCCAGCCATTCGCGGACTGAATCAGCGTCGAAAATCTCGCGGCGTGTGAACTCATCCACGAGTGTGTGGTGGTAGCGCCAGCCGAAGAATTCCTTGTCAACCTTGAGATACGCTTTGGCGACGTCTTCAAGCGTTACCTGGTTTTCGGGCGTGTAATCAACCGCGCGCGTCAGGAAGAAGCCCATGATCTGCCCGGCCTGACGCATCGCCTCTTCGGCCTCGGATTCGCTTTTCAGATCGTCATAAATTCTGAGGAAGATTTTGTAAGCCGCGCCGGTCAGCGGCAGTGAGCGGTCGTGAACTTCATCGGTGGTATCGGAGATTTTCCGGTCGTGGAAGGCGTCGCGGATGCCCGTGCCGCTGCCGATCAATGCGGCGAAGGCTTCGCCGATGCGAGTGAGGGCATTCGACTGGTTCAGCTCGCCCTGCGTCTCGGCGAGGAACATCGCGCCGACCAGCTGCCAGT
>CAYWDW010000493.1:0-4942 GCA_964457105.1 uncultured Heliobacteriaceae bacterium | reverse complement strand
AGCGCAACCTGCCGAGGTTGCCTTGCTTCGATAAGGGGTTTGTAGAGCGGCAAGGCAGCCTCAGCAGGTTGCGCTACTTTTTTTGAAGAGTTGTACCTGTCGCCTGGCGACGCCCTGAAAGAATGAAAAGCGCGCCTGGGTACGCATCGCTTCCAGCGTGCTTCTGGCCAGAGACCTGTTCCCTGTCAATCAGTCTCCTGCCAATAGCACGCTGGAAGCGATGCGTACCCAGGGTTTTTCCGAGGAGAACATACGAATGCCAAGCTTGAATCACTTACTCCTGTTGTTGGTCATCGCGCTGTGCGCGCCGATAGCATTGGCGCAAGCCGCAGCAGAACAGCGTGCGAAGCCCGTCGCGCTCACGTTGCGAGAAGCCGTCACGCGCGCGCTCGAAAACAGCCGCGACATCGAAGTGGAACGACTCAAGGTGCAGATGAACGAATTTGATATGAAGGCGGCGCACGGCGCTTACGATCCGACGTTCAGCACAAGCCTCTCGCTCGATCATCGCAGCACGCCGGTCGCTTCGATTCTGGCGGGCGGCGAAAACGGCAAGCTGACGACGAATGACTTTTCCGGGCAAGCGCAACTCGCGCGCAAAATGCCCTGGCACGGCGGCAGTATGCGCCTGACCTTCGATCAAAGCCGCGCGACGACGCAGAACCAATTCTATGCGCTCAACCCGCAACACAGCACGAGCTTGTTTGTGGAATACACGCAACCATTGCTGCGCCATCGCAAGATGGATGCCGAGCGAAGAAACCTCAAAATCGCTAAGAAAAAACTTGATTTGTCAGACAGTCAGTTTCGTCAACGCGCGATTGAGATCATCGCCAGCGTCGAGCGCGCTTATTGGGATTTGGTCTTTGCGCGCCGCGACGAAGCGATCAAACGCGCGTCCGTCGAATTGGCAAAAACACAACTCGAACACAATCTGCGCCAGGTCGCGCAAGGCACGCTCGCTCCGGCAGAGGTCACTTCTGCCCGCGTCGAAATTGCGCGCCGCACCGATGAAGCCGAAGCCGCAACCGAAACCATCGTTCGCGCCGAAAACGCGCTCAAAGCATTGCTCAGTCAACCGAGCAACGACGAACTCTGGAACGCAACGATCACGCCAACCGATCAGCCGGAAGTCCGCACCACCGCGCCGCTGCCCGTTGCCGATGCGCTCAAGACCGCGTTCACGAATCGCCCGGAATTGGAGCAATACCGTTTGCGCGGCGAATTGAACGGCGTGGATGTCGAATACCTGCGCGATCAAACCAAACCGCAAGTGGATTTGGTCGCCAGTTATGGCACGACGGGATTGGCAGGCGCGACGCGTACGGAAGCGAATCCGATCATCGCCAGCAATCAACAACTGATTGATCGCATCAATCAACTTTCGCAAGTCGCCAGCTTGCCCGCGCTGACGCCGGTGTCGTTCGGCACGATCCCGGATCGTTATTACGGCGGCTATGGGCAAAGTCTGGGCAATCTGTTTCGCAATGATGCGCGTGCGTTTCGCGTCGGCGTGAATATCACAATGCCGTTCGGCAATCGCACAGCAAAAGCCAATCTCGGTCGTGCGCTGGTCGAAGGCAGGCAAATTGATGTCGAACGACAACGCGCCGAACATCAGATCGAGGTCGAAGTGCGCAACGCTTTGCAAGCTGTCGCAACGTCGCAACGTCGCATCGAAGCGGCCCAAACTTCGCGCGCGAATGCCGAACTGCAACTCAAAAGCGAGCAGCACAAATTCGACGCGGGACTCTCCACGAACTTCCTCGTGCTGGATCGCCAGAATGCGTTGTCGCTGGCACAGGGGCGCGAGTTGAAAGCCATCACCGATTACAACAAAGCCGTCAGCGAAATGCAGCGCGCGCTGGCCACAACTTTGAAGAACAAGAACATCGAAATCGCCAGCCGATAGAGGAACTGCATGACCAAACAAACTTTGCCTATCACGCTCATCGCAACGTTACTGCTGTCATTGCTCAACGCGCCGCTCGCTTTTGGCAAAGACAAAGCTGCCGAACAAGCCGCCAAAATCAAAGCGGGCATCGCCAAACTTGGCGTTGGCGAACAAGCGCGCGTCACTGTCAGTCGCCACGACAAAACCAGGCTGTCCGGCTACGTCCACGAAGCAGGCAACGAATCATTCACGCTCGCCGATCTGCAAACGGGCGCGAAGACAACGATTCTCTACACTGATGTCAAGGCCATCAAAGGCAGGAACATTTCGACCGGAGCCAAAATCGGCATCGGCGTGGCCATCGGCATCGGCGTCGCAGCCATCGGGTTTTACATTCTGCTGCGGTCATTGGCCGATTGATAATTCACCGCAGAGACGCAGAGCTAACGCAGAAATACGCAGAGCAAATCTTTGCGAACCTCTGCGAAACCTCTGCGCCTCTGCGGTGAAAAAAAAACTATCACTCACGAAACACGGAGGAACTATGAAACCAGCGAAACATCGTATCAAAGCTGTCTTCATCCTGATTTTATTGTCGCTGACCGCCGCCAGCGCGTGGTGGTTCTTCCTGCGCCAGCCTGCCATCGCGCCGGAAATCATTTCGCTCAGCGGTCGCATTGAAAGCGATGACGCTGCCGTTGCCGCAAAAACGTCAGGCCGCATCCGCGACATCACCGTGCGCGAAGGCGATACAGTTAAGGCCGGGCAAATCATCGCCACGCTCGACGATGAGCAAATCAAAGCGCGCGAAGAGCAGGCGCAATGCGCCGTCGCGCAAGCCGAAGCGAAAGTGATGCACGCGCAACAACAGATCGCTGTGCTGCAGGCGCAATTGAATGAAAGCCGCTTGAATGTCGTCCAATCACGCGCCGATGCCGAAGGCCGTGTCAGTCAGGCGCAAGCGCAGGTCGCTTCCGCTGAAGCTTCGCTGGCCCGGGCGCAGGCGGATTACAAACAAGCGCGCTACGACCACGAAAAATATACGACGCTGGCCGAACAAGGCGACGTGTCCGAACGCGAAGGCCGTCAGGCACAGACCGCGCTCGAAGCGCATCGCGCCGTCGTCATCGCCGCAGAACGCCAAGTCGAAGCCGCACGCGGCGCGCTTGCCGCAACCAAAGCCAGCCTCGACAACCCGGCCATTCGCGCGGCGCAGGCTGCCGGAGTTGAGCAGCAGATTCAGCAAGCCAAATCCGCCGTTGCCTCCGCGCAAGCCGAAGCCATGCGCGCTCGCGCTCAGCTTGATGAAGCCCGCGCGAATCGTGATGAATTGAATATCCTCGCGCCCTTTGACGGCATCGTCGCCACGCGCACCGCCGAACCCGGCGAAGTTGTCGCGGCAGGCGCGCCGCTCATCACGTTGCTGAATCCACGTGAAGTTTATTTGCGCGGCTTCATCCCGGAAGGCGAAATCGGGCGCGTGCGCACAGGCCAAACGGCGCGCGTTTATCTCGACTCGAATCCGAAGCAACCGCTCGAAGCCATCGTCTCGCGCATTGATCCGCAAGCTTCATTCACGCCCGAAAACACGTACTTCCGCGATGATCGCGTGAAGCAGGTCGTCGGTGTGAAGTTGCAATTGACCAAACCCGAAGGCTTCGCCAAACCGGGCATGCCAGCCGACGGCGAAGTGCTGGTTGCTGGTAAAGAATGGGCGACGACGGCGAGGAAATGATTTTCGCTGGGAGCGCACGCGGCTCGCGTGCTAAGGCTTGCAATACAAATTCGCTGCGATGAAAGCGTTCGCTCACAAGGCTCAGCACACGAGCCGCGTGCGCTCCCAGCAAGGGAGGCAACAACAATGAATGCGTTAATAGAAACCACTGACACCGCTTTGCCTCGCACGATCCTGATGGATTGGGATGAGCCAGAGACGATTGAGCGGCGCGAGATTGCCATCAAGGTGCGAAGCTTGCGCAAAAGCTACGGCGCGCTTGAAGCCGTGCGTGGCGTTGATCTCGACATTCAGCGCGGCGAAATCTTCGGCATCATCGGCCCGGACGGCGCGGGCAAAACTTCGGTCTTTCAAATTCTCGGCGGCGTGATGCAACCGAGCGCGGGCGAAACAACTGTCTTCGGACAATCAGCGCGCGAAGCGCGTTCGTCCATCGGCTATCTGACGCAGGCGTTCAGTCTCTATCAGGATTTGAGCGTCGCCGAAAACCTGCGTTATATGGGCGAGTTGCGCAAACTCTCGCGTCAGGAAATCGAACAGCGCGGCGCGCATTATTTGAAGCTCTTCGATATGGATCGCTTCACCGACCGATTGGCAGGGCGCTTGAGCGGTGGAATGAAACAAAAACTTGCGCTCGCGTGTGCGTTGATTACCGAGCCGAAAGTGTTGCTGCTCGATGAACCGACAACGGGCGTTGATCCGGTTTCGCGCCGCGAATTCTGGGACACGCTGGCGCAGTTGTCTGCCGATGGCATGACGATTGTCGTGGCGACGCCGTACCTCGACGAAGCCGAACGTTGTCATCGCGTCGCGTTGATGCACGAAGGCGTGATTCATCAAACCGGCACGCCCGCGCAGTTGCGGCGCGCTTCGGGCTTGCAGCGGTTGGAAGTGCGCGCGGCGGATTTGAGTCGCGCGGAAACCCTGCTCGGCAATGTCGAGAGCATCGCGGACGTGCAACGCTTTGGCGACCGCCTGGATGTGATGGCGCGCGCGGCTGAAACCGCTGAAGCCGTGACACGCGCCACGCTTGATAGCGCAGGCATTGCCGTCAACGAAGTTCGCGCGGGCGCGCCGACGCTCGAAAACACGTTCGTCGCCATCCTGCGCGAACTCAATGGCGAAGCGCAGACGCCTGCGTTTCCCGTGCGGCGCAAGTTTCGAGCGCGCGCGCCGGATGCGATTGCGATTGGCGCGCACGATTTGCACAAACGCTTCGGCAAATTTCACGCGGTCAAAGGCATCAACATTGAAGTCAAATACGGCGAGATTTATGGCTTGCTCGGCGCGAACGGCGCAGGCAAAACGACGAC
>CAYWDW010000492.1:1654-4944 GCA_964457105.1 uncultured Heliobacteriaceae bacterium | reverse complement strand
TGGCGACGCTGACCAACTGGTCACAGGCGGCCCCTGGCACGAACACTGCTGCTGCCGGTGGCAGCGCCGCCAGCAGCAGCAGCGACAGTAAGCAGATGAGCTTTCCCGCAGAATACACACGGCTCCTGGGCCGAAGTTCACGCGGGCGACTGATTGTGAACGACGACATCATCGCTTATGAATCCACCGACCGCCTGGACACTTCACGGCGCTGGCAGTATCGGGACATCAAGGAAATCAAGCTGAAGAATCCTTACGAGATTGAGATCAACCCTTTCGTCGGCGGCAAGTACACGCTGAAGCTGAGCGGCAAGGGAATGGACAATGGTGAATTCAAGACGATTGTGGATCGCGTCACCGCTGCCCGCGTCTCTCGCTGACCAGCACAACCCCGCGTCACTGGCGGCGGCGCTCAACCGATGTTGCACCGCCGCCAGGCTGACCTGCCGACAATTCCGCTGAGAAGCCGTGCAAGGCTGTCTGAGTTTCCTATCGGGTCAGACCTGCGACTGTGGTCTGGATCGCGCGGACCAGCGGATCCGGATAGACTCCGAACCAGATCATCAACAGCATCAGGCAGGCGAGCGCCGCGCCGCCAATGAACGAAAGCGACGGCGTGGCAATAGACGGCGCTTCGCCTTCAGGCGTGACGCGGAACATCATGAAAGCAACCCGCAGGTAGTAATAAAAACTGATCATCGTATTGATCACCAGCATAACCGCCAGCAGCCAGAGCGCCGATCTCGCGCCTGCGATCAGGACGTAGAACTTGCCCATAAACCCTGCGGTCACCGGAGTCCCGCCCAGGCTGAGCAGCGCGGTGACGAAGATCGTGGCCAGCCCAGGCCTGCGCCAGAACAGGCCGCGATAAGCTTCCAGATCATCCGCCTCCCTGCGACCGGACAGGACCGTGACGACGCCGAACGCGGCCAGGTTGGTCACGAAATAGGCCACCAGGTAAAACGCTACCGCTGTTGCCCCCAGACTTCCGCTGGCCAGGAAAGCCACCAGCAGATAACCCATATGCGCAATCGAAGAGTAAGCCAGAATGCGCTTGACGCTGCGTTGCGCCAGCGCCAGCAGATTGCCCACGAACATCGAAGCGATGGCGATGACCACCAGCGCCGGGAAGAACGATTGAAAGACGGCGTCGCCCAGATTCGCAAAATACCTGACCAGCAACGCGAAGACCGCGCCTTTTGAAACAGTCGCCAGAAAAGCCGTCACCGGTGCCGGCGCGCCTTCGTAAACATCCGGCGCCCAGATGTGAAATGGCACAATCGCCAGCTTGAAGCCAATGCCGACGAAGATCATCGCCTGGCCGGTCAACAGCAATTCCTGCCGAACGCTGCTGCCAACGATCCCCGCCGTCAATTGCGCAAACTCCATCGTCCCGACTTCAGCGTAAACCAGCGCCATGCCGAACAACAGAAAGGCCGCCGAAGCCGCCGCCAGGATCAGATATTTGATTCCGGCTTCGACGCTGAGCGCGCTCGTGCGGCGATAAGCGATCAGCACGTACAACGAGACGCTCAGCACTTCCAGGCCCAGAAAGAAAGAGGCGAAGTGAGCGCTCATCACCAGCGTCGCCCCGCCCAGCGTGGCGAGCAGCAGCATCAGATAAAATTCTTCCGGCTCGCCTTCGAGATTGCCCAGATAACCGTCAGCGAGCAACGCAACTGCAAAGCTCGCGGCCAACAACAGCCCCAGATAAAAGATTGCGTACTGATCCAGAATCAGCAGCGGCGTAATCTGTCGCGGCGCTCGCGTGGCCGCCACCGGAAGCGCGGCAAACGCCAGCACGATTCCCGCGAGCGAGCAAACCAGGGCCGCCCGCCGATTACGGTAAAACGCGATCACCAGCATCAGCGCCACCGCAAAGGCGGCGATGATGACCAATGGCGACAAGGCAATCAGATCGTCAGCCGTCATAACTCACATCCCAGGGCAATGGCATTGAATCAGGAGGAAGAGCGATGACGGAACAAACGGAAAGAACGGAAGGAACGGAAAAAATCAGCCACGAATGAACACGAATCTGCGCCCATAAATTGTGAACTGACCTGGTTGGAGTGTGAGCGTCAGACATCAGATCACAATCAACTATGAAGAAGTCATTTTCCGTCTGTTCCGTGATTTCCGTGTGTTCCGTCATCTCTCTTCCTGCTGTTCCCTCGCTTAACTCAGGGCAAATCATCCGCGCATCCGGCTCGCCGCGTCGGCGTCCACGGTTTTGTATTGATGGTAAAGCCGCAGGACGAGCGCCAGGCCGACCGCCACTTCCGCCGCCGCCATGCTCAGAATGAAGAGATACATCACCTGGCCATCCGCCTGCGCCCACCGCGCGCCCGCCGTCACGAAAGCCAGGCCCGCTGCATTCAGCATGATTTCGAGCGACATCAGAATGAAAACGATGTTGCGGCGGACAATCACTCCGATCAGCCCCAGCGCAAAAAGCGCGGCGGCCAGCAGCAGCCCGTACTCCATCGGCACCGAAGCCATCACAACTCTCCTTCCTTTTCGTTTTGATCGCGGCGGCCCAGGTGATAAGCGCCGACCATGCCCGCCAGCAGCAGCAGCGAAGCCAGTTCGACGCCAAGCATATACGGCCCGAAAAGCGCGACGCCCACCATCTTCGGCTCAACCTCGCCGCCGCCGTGCAACTGAGATGTTCCGCGCGCGATGATGAACGCCAGTTCACCGACCAGAATAAGCGCCAGAATCGCCGGCCCGATCCACGCCTTCGGATGCTGCCACTGTCGCTCGCGCTCAACGCTGCGATGACCCAGGTTAAGCAGCATGACCGCGAAGATGAACAGCACCATGATCGCGCCCGCGTAAACGATCACTTCCAGCGCCGCTGCGAACGCCGCGCCCAGCGTGAAGAAGATCACCGCCACCGCCAGCAGCGAGACGATCAGATAAAGCAGCGCGTGAATCGCATTCAACCGCGTGATCACCATCACCGTGGAAATCAACGCCACCGCCGCCGCAATGTAAAAGACTGCATTCATCGTTTGTTCAGGTGTTCACGGCATCAGACTGCGCACATCCACCGGCGGCCTTTCATTCTCGGCCTCGCCTTTGTCTTTGCCGCCGATGGCCAGACCGGCGATGCGGTAGAAGTTGTAGCCGTGATATTTGCCCTCGCCGTTGATCAACAGGTCTTCCTTCTCGTAAACCAGGTTCGGTCGCTTGAATTCGCCCATCTCGAAATCGGGCGTAAGCTGAATCGCGTAGGTCGGACAGGCTTCTTCGCAAAAGCCGCAGAAGATGCAGCGCGAGAAATT
>CAYWDW010000492.1:270-1644 GCA_964457105.1 uncultured Heliobacteriaceae bacterium | reverse complement strand
CGCCTCCCGGTTTCATCTTCGGTCGCCTGCAGCGCGATGCAATCAGGGGGACAGGCCGCCGCGCACAGGTAACACGCGACGCAACGCTCGCCGCCGTCAGGATCGCGCGTCAGCACAATCCGCCCCCGGTAGCGCGGCGGCAGATAAGGCTTCTCGTCGGGATATTGAATCGTCGCGCGCGGCTGAAACATGTGCAGCAACACCAGCCACAGACTTTTCAGAACACTGATCATCGCGTCCCTTTCTATTTGGCCGCCAGCATAATCCCGCCCGTGATCACAATGTTGGCGAGCGCCAGCGGCAGCATCACCTTCCACCCGAACGCCATCAATTGATCGAAGCGTGGTCGCGGCAGCGTCGCTCGCAGCAATATGAATCCGCAGATCAGCACAAACGTCTTTACTAAAAACCAGACCAGCGGCGGCAGGACAGGCCCCAGCCATCCGCCGAAAAACAACACCACCGTCATCGCTGAAATCAACGTGATGCCCAGATACTCCCCGACAAAGAACATCCCGAACTTCATACCGGAATATTCAGAATGAAATCCGGCCACCAGCTCGCTCTCGGCTTCGGGCAGATCGAACGGCAGCCGGTGCGTTTCGGCGACGCCCGCAATCAGGAAAACTATCAGACCGACAATTTGCGGGATGCAGAACCACATCCCGCGTTGCGCTTCGACAATCTCGCGCAGGCTGAATGAGCCTGCGAGCATCACCACGCCCATCAGTGACAAACCCATGAAGACTTCGTAGCTCAACATCTGCGCCGACGCGCGCAGCCCGCCCAGCAGTGAATACTTGTTGTCCGAAGCCCACCCGGCCAGCACCACGCTGTAAGCACCCATGGACGACATCGCCAGAAAAAACAGCAGGCCGATGTTGAGATCAGCAACCACTATGCCCGGCGTGTATGAGATGACGGCGAAACTCAGCAACACCGTCACCATGACTATCGCCGGAGCGATGATGAAGACCGGCTTGTCAGCAAAGGGCGGAACCCAGTCCTCTTTGGTGAAAATCTTGATCATATCGGCCAGCACCTGCAGCAACCCGAAAGGCCCGACGCGATTCGGCCCGTAACGATCCTGCCACAACGCCAGCAGCCGTCGTTCCAGCCAGATCAGACCGGCGGCAATGGTCATCACGACAAGCAGCACAACGATGATGATCAATACTGATCGCTCGATTTCATTCATACTGTTGTAACAGTACCGCGCGCGTGAGCAAGCGGTTTGTAACAGTACCGCGCGCGTGAGCAAGCGGTTTGTCGCGTGAGCAACCGCTTGCTCACGCGCGCGGTACTGGTTAAAAACCCTTTGTGACCCGCGCCGTTCATGTAAAAACCCCCTGCGACCCCCGGGGGTTCCGGTAA
>CAYWDW010000492.1:0-260 GCA_964457105.1 uncultured Heliobacteriaceae bacterium | reverse complement strand
GGGTTTTGTAACTTCCCCGCGGGGTGGTGATTGGGTTTTGTGGGGTGACCACCGGTTGGCACACGCGCGCGGTACTGTTCCCAATCTCCCCCATCCGGGCAAAGCCATACACGGCAATTCGCGCAAGCCAACAGGCATTCCAGCTACGCCTCGCGGCAAAGCCGGATGTAACCTGACCAGCAGGCGACAGGCCGCGCCGTTCAGAGTTAACTCGACTTCCTCTCCTTCATTCACACGCCGCGCGCTCGCGTCGTCAGGAT
>CAYWDW010000491.1:0-4946 GCA_964457105.1 uncultured Heliobacteriaceae bacterium | reverse complement strand
CTTTGTCGGTGACATCAGCGAATGTGCCGTCGCCGTTGTTGCGATAGAGCGCGCTTCGAGTCTTCCCGCCCGATTTCATCAAATCAACGCTCAGCGAGTTGACGAAATAAATATCCACCCAGCCGTCGTTGTCGTAATCGAAGGCGGCCACTCCGCCGCTCATTGATTCGACCAGATACTTTTTGTCGGGCGACGCGGCGTGGCGGAACGTGATGCCCGCCTGCGCGGTGATGTCGGTGAAGCGAACCGTCACGGGTTGATCGCCGATGATCGGCCTGGAGAGCAAAATCAACACAAAGAGACAAAGAGACAAAGAGACAAAGAATCTGAGGGAAAAAGACAGTTCATTTCCACAAACGCCCTTTGATCCTTTGATCCTTTGATCCTTTGCGTTGAAAAAAATCTTCATCATCCGCACAAATTCCGATAATCCTTTTTCGTGAAAGTCACGGGTTTGCCTGTCCGCGCTCCTTCGCCTTCAGCCGGTTGGAGATTTCGATCTGGCTTTCGCCTTCGGCTTTGCGTCCGGCGGCCAGATAAGCGCGGCCCAGTTGGTAATGAACATAAGCCTCGCCAGGTTTGAGCTTCGCCGCCGTTTCCAGCCGCTCGATGGCTTCTTTCGTGTCGCCTGCGAGCAGCAACGCCTTGCCCAGTTCGTAATGCGCTTCGCCGTAATCGGGTCGCAGCGCGATGATCTCGCGCATCAGCTTGATGCCGCGCTCGCGTTTCTGATTGGCCAGCAGCGCAAAGCCGAGATGATAGCGCGCCTGAATGTCGTTCGGGTTGATGGCGATTTCGCTTTCAAATTCGCGCGCCGCGTCGTCAAGCCTGCCCTGATTGACGTAAATCATGCCGGTATAAAAATGCGCCAGCCGCGTCCTGCCGTCCATCGCCAAAGCCGTCCGCAACTCTTCCAGCGATTTCCCGGTCTCGCCCTGATCGTAATAAATCTGTCCAAGCAGGATGTGAAGCTGCGGGCTGCTGCCGTGCAGCGCAATCATCCGCTCGACAATCTGATTCGCGGCTTCGCGCTTGTTCTGTTTGATCAGCGAGATGCCGAGCATGTAATACAACCCGGCGTCAGTGGTTTTCACCGCGACAACTTCGGAGAGCAACTCGGACGCGCGCGGATAACGATCAGTCATGAAATAACTCGTTCCGAGCAACTGTTTCGCCGCGACGTTGGCCGGGTTGATTTTCAACTCGTCTTCAAGCGGCGCAATCGCCTGCTCGTACAACTCAGCTTTGTAACAGGCCAGTCCCCAGTTGAAATGAATCTCGGCGAGTTGCGGATTCCAGCGGGCGGCCTGCGCGAACTGCTGCGCCGCCGCGCGAAAATCCTGCCGTTCGGCGCGCAGCAAACCGATGTTGTTGTGCGCGCTGGCGACGACTTTGGCGTAATAAGCCTCGCCGCTTTTGAACTCCGCCGCTGCTTTTTCATCAACCGGCTGCGGTGCCGCTGAAATCATCTCGCTGACTTTGCGGTCAGGTTCGCCCGCGCTGTCCGGGTTCAGGTAGATCGCGGTTTTCAACTCTTCGCTTTTCAAACCCTCGGCTTTGATCTCCGCCGCCAGCTTCAACTCTCGCTCGCCTTCTTCAGCGCGACCGGCTCGGAGCAACGCCTGACCAAGCTGGTAATGCGCGCGGCCTACCTGATAGTCGTTGTGGCTGACGGCAGGGTTGAGGGCGATGCTTTTTCTGAGCGCTTCAATCGCGCGGTCGCGCTGATCCAGCGCCTGATACGTCTGGGCAAGCTGAAAGTAAGGATCGGGATTATCGGGCCGCAGTCTGCATGCCTTTTCGAGCAGGCTGGTCGCCTGTTCCAGCCGCCGCTCTTTCAGGTGAATGATGCCGAGATAGTAATTGGCAAAGTAATCGTCCGGGTTCGAAGCCAGCGCGATTTTGAATTCTTCGGCGGCTTCGTTGAATCTGGCCGTCCCGTCTTTGAGCAGGTAAGTCAGCCCCAGGTAATAATGCGCACGCGAAGATTTGGGATCAAGCGCAACGGCCTTTTTGAATTCTTCTATCGCTTCCGAAAAAAAAGCCGCTTCGCGGTAAGCCCGGCCAAAGCTGATGCGTAGTGGCGCGCGGTCGCCAAGCTCGCGGAGCATCCGATTGAAAACCTGTCGCGCGGGCGCAAGCTGATGTTGTTTCAGATGAGCCAGCCCCAGCGTGTACGCGACATCGTAATCGCGCGGCGCGAGTTTCAGCGCCGTTTCAAGCTCGGTGGCGGCTTTGACGAAATCTCCGCGCATGAACCAGGTCTTGCCGAGCAGTTGACGCGCGGCGGCGTCCTGCGGATTGCGCGCGAGCAGCTTTTGCAGCGGCGCGGAAGCTTTTTCATATTGCCCGGCGTCGAAGCGGGCAATTGCCAGATCAATCAGAATGTCAGATGAATCGGGTTGGTTGAGAGCGGCGGCTTCAAGCGCCGTCACGGCCTGCTCATACGATTTTTGCGCCAGATGGATTTTCCCAAGTCTGCTGTAACCTTCAGCCAGGATGGCCGTGAATTCGGCTTCAGCAGCGGCCAGATCGCCCGCGCGTCTGCGCGCTTCCGCAGTTTCATAATGCCGTCGGATTGAATCCTGAGTGGAGGGCGTGACGACGAGCAGAAACAGCAGAGGAATGAAGACCGAACGTAAATACATATAGCCTTCAGGAAAATGTTTTTGCGCCGGAGGCGCGGCGGAGATTAGCCGGTGGTGGAACCACCGGTGGCGCCGAAGAGATTCTTTCAGCCTTGAAAGGGCAATGGCATCGAATTAAGAAGAAGAGAGAATACGGAACACACGGAAAGAACGGAAGGAACGGAAAACTTCTGAGGCTGTGTAGTGTTGTTTCCGTGTGTTTCGTTATTTCTGTTTGTTCCGTATTCTCTCTTCCTGCTTTTCCATCGCTTAATTCAATGCCATTGCCCTGAAAGGACGACGGACGAGGTTTCAATCCTGCGCTCCTTCAGAGCGCGAAAATGACGACGCCATCTTCCGGCGGTTCCACCACCGGCTGATCTCCAATGTCCCCCCCGGAACAAAAAAGCGGAGGGCTGAACATTGGCAGCCCTCCGCATTGCAGCCATCAAGTCCGGATTGCCTCAGAAAGTGATCTTCAATCCGAACTGGATTTCACGCGGGCCTCGGTTGCCGCCAAGTCTGCCAAAGTTTGTGTTGGTTGACCTGCCGAAGTCCGCGTTGGAGGAGACGTTTTGCAAAGACAGGCCGGTATCAACCGTCGTGAAATTCACATGGTTGAAGAGATTGAACATCTCAGCCCGGAACTGGATACCATAACGCTCGCGCACTCGCCAGTTCTTGTTGATCGAGAAGTCAATGTTCTTGACGCCCGGCCCGACCACGACGCCGCGACCCAGAGTGCCGAATTTCCCGACGCCAGGCAAGGCGAACGCCGCCGGGTTGAGGTACTGCAGCGGATTGCCCGACTTGAGATAAATTGACTGGCCTGAAACCAGGTCGGGACGCTGAGAGCCTGCGCCGCCGAGTCCAGCCGTGTCCGCTCCGCTGGTGACGTCAATCGGCCTGCCATCGAGCAGCGAGAGAATTCCGTTGACCTGCCAGTCGCCCAGGATGTTGCTGGCGAAGACGCCCCAGTTCTTGAACGAGGGCAGCACGTAAACCACGTTGCCGACGAACATGTGCCGACGGTCGAGGTCAGCCGTGCCGCGATCAAGCTCGTAGTTGAACGGGTCGGTCGTGGCGCTGGTGTATGAAGTCAGCGGAATATTGGTGATGGCGTGGCTCCAGGTGTAAGCCGCCTGGAAGGCCAGCCGGTCGGAGAAGCGGCGATTGACCCAAAGCTGGAACGCATTGTAAGACGAGTTGCCAGTGGATTCAGTCCCGTTGATTGGGCCAAGTCCCACGCGAACGCGGTTGGCGTCAACCAGGCCCTGGACAGCATCCGGGTTGAACCGCTGAGCCTGGGCAAGCTGTGGCCTGATGCTCAGCTTCGGCGGATTGTATTCGACGCCGCGCCGCCAGGTGTGAAGGCCATGGTTGCCGATGTAAGAGGCTTCGACCACCGTATCCTTCAATACTTCACGGGAGACAGTGACGTTCCACTGCCAGCTTTCGGGCGGGCGGAAGTCCGTATTGGTCGCCTGGAACGAGGTGTTTGAACCCACGCCTGCGACCGCGCCCTTCAATCCGGGGCCGATGGTGTCCAGGCTACGGCAGGTCGGACAATCGGTCAGAGTCGTTCCACCCTGCCAGCCGGAATCAACGGTGGTGGTCCAGGGAGGATTGCTGGACATTCGGAGCAGGTCTTCAATCACCTGTGAACGGCTCATATAGCGTCCGGCTCCCAGGCGGAGCGCGGTCTTGCCGTCGCCAAAAATATCCCAGGCGACGCCCAGTCGCGGCTGGAAGCCCCCGTTGTAGGGGTTGACCAGCGAACGGGGCAGTCCGGCCTGCTCGGCCTGATTGGCCTGAACCAGACCGCTCAGCGGATTCTTGCCGTCAAACCGGCTCAGAATGTAATTGCTGACGCGATCATTGTCCGAATATGCCGGAGCGTAGCGCGACCACCGCAAACCCAGAGTGAGCGTGAGGCGCGGACTGAATTTCCAGGTGTCGTTTCCATAAAATTCAATGTCGTGCCAGCGGCCCAGAGTTCTCTCCTGATGATCTTTTTCAGTGTACTCGGTGAGCGGCAGGTCTTTGAGCAGCAACTCGGAAATCAGATTGCCGGTTCGTCCGTTACTCGACTGAACGGTGTAAAGACCGCTCGCGCCATCGAAGAACTCGTCCTTGATGTTGTGGCTGACCAGCGCGCCGAACTTGAGGCTGTGGCCGCCCGTGACCTTCGAGAAATCATCCTTGAAAACCCAGAGGTCTTCGTGGTTGTCCCAGGGCGCCTGATGCCACAGGGTCGGATAGCCATCCGTGCCCCAGCCGACAGTCGGAAGACCTGTGCCCTTGACGCGCGGGAAGACG
>CAYWDW010000490.1:0-4962 GCA_964457105.1 uncultured Heliobacteriaceae bacterium | reverse complement strand
CGAGGTCAGCCGGTCATAACTCGCCGTCAGATTCATCACCGTTGTCGCGTTCACCTGCCGCGTCCAGACCAGGCGCGCGAGGTGCGATTTCGTATCGGTGTTCGGGTTCTGCCCGGCGACGAACTGAAAGGCGTCCACGTTCTGCGCAGTGAACTGATATTGCACGGCCAGGTTGTCACGACCGCTCAGCGTGTGATCAATCCGGCCTGAAGCCGTGTTGCCGTTGATCGTCTGCGGCGAATTGGTGTTGAGCGCGCGCACATTGATGTCGGTGCGGTTTGGCAGTTCAGCCGGATAAGCCGCTAAAAACCTGGTCACGAGCGCCCGCACCGCCGGGTCAGTGGCGAGCGGCGTGCGTTCATCGGGTCGCGGGACCAGCACGTTGCCGTTGACGCTGCCGCGCACTTTCTGCTGACTGCCGTCAAAGAATAATTTCGTGCGCGCCCAGGGCGCGAGGCCGAAGTTGAATCCGTACTCGTTTTCGTGCGCGGGTCTGACGCTGCCGACCTGAAAGAATGAACGCGCACTGGTCACGCTGTTGAGATGCGTTTCGCGCAGCGCGCCGTGAAAGCCCGCCTTCAATCGCGCCGGAATCGTGATCGCAGCCTTTGGCGCATTGCCGAACTCAGAACCGAAATAACCGTTCGCAGGCGCAAATTCATTGATGATTGTGGCGGTCGTGCCGAGGCGAATGTTGAGTTCCTTGAGCGCGTTGTTGTCCACCAGGTTGAACTGCACGTTTTCATTGCGGCGGCTTTCGCCCGATGAAGCGTCGGTTTTGCCGAGCAGGTTGAGTTCGGTGCGGCGGGCATCAGGCCGGGCTTCGCCTTCAACCGGCTTGTCATCGTTCGGCTTTGTCGCGGGCCGGGACGCGGGCGGCGGCAGTTGCTGCGCCGATACGGTCATCGCCAGCGCAGCCATCAGCAGCATCCTGAACAGAGTTCTGGAGAAATAAAAATCTGAAGATGAATTGAACAAGGGCATGGGGTGGTCTCGCCTGATTCAGAAAAGAGATGACGGCAACGGAAACAGTACAGGGAGCGGTAGCGACCTGGTCTGTGTGAAGCGATCTCTTTCGGAAAGGAACAGTACAGGGAGCGGTAGCGACCTGGTCTGTGTGAAGCGATCTCTTCGTCAGCGCCAGGTCGCTACCGCTCCCTGTACTGTTCCTTTCCGTTATCCGTTATCTCTCTTCTTCTATTGTCGTGTACTCAGCGTCACAGCGCGGGCCAGCGCACTGTGTCGCTCAAGCAGCAATGCCAGCACGTTGCGCGTCGCCGGTTTGAAGGCCAGGCGGCGCAGCAGCGCGCAGGCGCGAAAGCGCCAGTTGAAATGACGCTGATGAATCTGCTGATAATGTGAAATAACCTGTTCAGGCGGCATTGCGCCTGCCGCGAATGATTCGCTGATGACCTGTGCGGCCAGCGCGCCGCTTGTCAAAGCCAGCAGCATGCCGCTGCCGGTGAACGGATCAATAAAGGCTCCGGCATCGCCCAGCGCCAGCACGCCCGGCACCGAAGCGCGACGACCGTATTCAAGCGGCCCGGTGCCGAGCCACGCGCCATCAGGGACAGCCGCGCGCAACCTGTCACGCGCCGCCGGATTGGTCAGCATCGTCATTTCAAGCAGCGCGTGCCGGTCGCCCCTCGCCGCGCGCAGATTTTTTTCAGTCGTGATGAAACACAGATTCGTGCGCCCGCCTTCGACCGCTGACAATCCGCCGTAACCATCGCGGAAGAAAAACAACTCGCCGCTGTCATTGAGTCCTGCGACGCCGCGCAGGTGAACCTTGACGCCGAAAGGTCGTGAGCCGCTGACGTTTTTCTGCGGCACCGCCCGATGGCGGGCAAAGACGGACTGCCGACCCGAAGCATCAATCATCAGCCGCCCCGCGTATCGCTCAATCGTGTCGCCGTCAGCGCGGCCTTCAATCATCGTCAGACCGCGTTCGCGCACGAGGCGCGGGGACACGTGAAAGCCTTCGCGCACCATCACGCCGCATTCGCGGGCACGCTCCAGCAGGATGGCATCCATGCGCGCCCGCGACAACCCGATGGCTTCGCCGCCTTCGCTGATCCAGCGCAGCGGCACCTCGATGCGGCGACCGTTGGGGGCCACGAGCAGCCACTGTCTGATCGTTTGCGCTCCGGCCTCCAGCAGCCGCTCGCGCACACCCAGGCGGTCAAAGATCGGCAGCGTTTCAGGACTCAGGAATTCACCGCACAGCTTTTCGCGCGGGAAGCGGCTTTTTTCAAGCAGTAACACCCGCAACCCGGCTTCGGCCAGGAGGATTGAAACGCTCGTGCCTGCCGGGCCTGCACCGATCACGATCACGTCTGACGCTTCGAGCTGTGAGATGCGAGATGCGGAAGTTGAAGCTGGCGCTGGCTCGTCAACAGGCATGGTGAATTTATCTCAACGGCAGAACGCGGAAAGGTGTTGTGCCAGCGGCCAGGCGCGACGCGCCGGGCACCACGTCAATGACAACACGTCAGTCACAAAATGATCTCTTTGGCACCGAGCCGCCGCGCAATGGTTTCGGCCTGTTCGGCCAGCCGGAGCGGTACCTTGATGACGACCAGAAAGCCAGCCCGCGCAGGCTTCGGCGTGGCAGCCGTCACGCGGGCGGCCTTTTCACGCGCGGCCCCGACCACCGCGCCGATGCCTGCGCCGATTGAGGCACCGGCGAGCGTGGATGTCAGCGCCGTTGAAAAAAGGCCGATGCTGAAAGCCAGACTGAGCAGGCCGATTTCGTAACCGACCACGCCGATCATAAAGCCGAGCGCGCCGCCGATGATGCCGAATGACAGCATGCTGCGCGTCACCGGGGAGAGCGTCCCCGCACCAGCCCTGCGGCCTGCGGCTGACACCGGGCGATTATCCACCCGCACGATGGTGGCTTCGCTGGTATCCACTGACAAAGCCGCGAGCCGGTCAAGCAGTTCACTGGCATCCTCTTCGCGGTCATAGAGCGCGACCAGCGACAGATGCTGCTGCGATGACCGGCTGGTAATATGGGGTTCGGCGGCCATTTTTTTCAGATGACTTCCCTGCAACCCTGGTCTGTGATACTCATCAAACGTGTCGCCTGACAGGACTTCAAAACTACTGTGAAGCCGCCAGGCTGTCAAGCAGTCGCCTCAGGGCGGGTGTCCGTCAGTTTTTTGCGCGCCCCTGGGTCCGCAACGCTTCCAGCGTGCTATTGGCAAGAGACTGCTTGAAAAGAACTAGGTCCCTTGCCGAAAGCACGCTGGAAGCGATGCGTACCCAGGGGCTGATTACAGTTTTTCCCGGAGAACAGGTTATGAAGAGATCTTCAGGATGGATGTTGTCATTGTCGCTCGCGTTCGGCCCGGCCCTGGCGGGTTCAGGCGCGGCGGCCCGGACTGCGCTGCCGACTCAGCGCGCCAGTGTTGCCACTGCACGCCTGGCCGCGCCGACGGCGGCTGATGAAACGCTCGCGCTGCTGCCCAGGTCCAATGCGGTGCTGGTGCTTGATGCCGCGCGGCTGCTCAATGACGTGCTGCCGAAAGTCAGGGCCGCCTGGCCGCAGCAGAGCGGCAAGCTGACGCAGGAAATCAATAACCTGACCAGCCGCACGGGCGTTGATCTTTCAAAGGTCAAAACGGTGACGCTGGGCCTGAATATGTCCGACAAGGTAACGACCGGCGCGATGATTCTGGACGGACTGACGCTGGATCTGTCGAAACTCGACGCGCTGCTGAAGGAAGCGAAGGCCGAAAAAACCGGCACCGTCAGTTACAAAAGCAAAACCATTTACCTGGTCAAAGCAGTAAAGAAAGAAGAGAAAAAGGACGGCGACAAGGCGGACAAGGAAAACACGCGCATGCCAGGCAGCACTTCAGCCGACAGCCTGGTCGGCACCGTTACTGACACGGTCGGGCTGAAGCTGGATGACGAGACCGCATTTACGCAGCTTGACCAGACCCGCGTCGTGCTGGGCGATCAGACCGCCGTCAAAGCCGTGATTGATGCGGCAGGCAGTCCGACGCCGAACCTCAACAACGCTTTGAACAGCGCGCTCAACGAGACCAGCGCCACCGGGCTGATTCGCTTTGCCGTCAGCATTCCTGAAAGCACGCGGCAGATGCTGGCCGGGCAGGATTATTTCAAGGATCTGGCGGCGGTGCAGATGGTCAGCGGCGCGCTCGATGTCAGCGACGATCTGAGCCTGCTCTTTGAAGCAAAGCTGCGGACGCCGTCTGCCGCCGAAGCCTCAAAGATTGAAGCCTCGCTGAGCGGCCTGGTGGCCATTGGCAAAATGATGCTCGGCGGCAATCAGGAACCGCTGATGCAGGGCCTCACGCAACTGCTCAACGAAATCAGAATCGGCGCGCAGACCAGCAATGTCACCCTCGGCCTGAAAATCCCGCGCGCCCTGTTCGATCAGGCCTTCAAGGCCGACCCGAAAAAAGCCGGCAGTCAGAAATAACCCGGCCCGGTTTCAGGAAAAGCGCCGGCGACCACAACAAAGGGCCGGAAGTCTTTGAAGACTTCCGGCCCTGCTGATTTTCGCTCACCGATGCTGCCAGGTTTTACTGGCCAGGCACGGCAGGCGCGACCGGCTCGCTGTTCATAAAGTCATCAATCCTCTTCTGATTGATCGTCAGCTTGCCTTCTTTTTCATAACGCTGGCGGGCGGCTTTGACCTGTGCATCGAAAGCCATGTTCTGCATTTCATCGAGCAGGCGCTGCTGATAGCTGTGGCGTTCGGTGGCCAGGCGTGACATATCCGGGTCCTTGCGTTTGATCGCCGCGAACATCAGCCAGCTTGCGCCGGTCTTGACGGGCGTTTTGCCGACTTCGCCTTCCTTCAGGGCCAGCGCCGCGGTGCGCGCCTGTTGCACGACGGCCAGGCTGCTGAAGTTGAAGGTGTTGAAATTGGTGTCCTTCTTCACATCCAGGCCCAGTTTCTTGAATTCAGCCTCAAGCTCAGCCGGG
>CAYWDW010000489.1:0-4965 GCA_964457105.1 uncultured Heliobacteriaceae bacterium | reverse complement strand
CATGACTCTGAGCGCCTTCCGGTAGCCTTCAGGTTTTGGCATGCCGAAATTACGACTCTGTCGCTCGCGGACATTCCGGCCTTTCTGATGCCCGATGACTGCCACCGGACGTCCCCTGAACTCGGCAAAGCCTGCCACAATCGCCGGATCGTCACGAAACTTCCGGTCGCCATGAAGCTCGTAAAAACCCGGAAAGATTCGTTCAATGAAATCCAGCGTGTAGGGCCTGCGTTCGTGCCTGGCCAGGTGGACCTTCTCTATCGGCGAAATCCCTGCCGGGTCGTTTTTTCTCAGATTGACCACCCTGCTGTCTGTGTTCATGTCCTCTGCCTCAGTTGACAATCAGATCAATCTTCCAGTCCGGACAGATTGAGTTGACGGATTCGGTCAGACGGATTGATCCGCTGACCCGCAGAAACTGACTCGGGCTGACGCTGACCACTGTCCCGCCGACTGTCAGCACCTCGAATGAGATCGGAGTTTCGCCCGGCAACCCGGCGCACAACTCTTCAAATGCTTCCAACCGATCAGCCGTCAGGGCCGCTTCAGGAATTTTCAGCACAATCCGGCGCGCCGCCAGCACGCGCGCACTTTCGAGCGGTTGCAGATCCTGCACAATGATGGTGGCAGCCCCTTCATCCGATAGTTCCAGTTTCCCCCTGATCAGCAGCGCCCCGCCATCCTGAAGATGCGCTTTGTATTTGGTATACTGCTCCGGCCAGCAGACAATTTTGACGGAGCCGAACTGGTCTTCGAGCCGAAACAGCGCGAAGCGATCACCTTTTTTTGTCGTTCTGACCGCGAGGTCTGTCACCAGTCCACCCATCGCCACCTGCGTTCCGTGCTCTCGCTCCGCAATATTGCCGCCATCCACATTCGCCACGCCGTTCAGGGCTTCAGCATAATCTTCCAGTGGATGACCGCTGGCATAAAAACCGAGCGTCTCTTTTTCATAAGCCAGCATCTGTCGGCGCGGCCACGCATCCACTTCAGGCAGCAGCGGTGCAGCCGGTTCCGGCTGATCTGCCGCGCCCGCCAGGCTGAACAATCCGACCTGTCCTGAAGCGCGATCCCGCTGCGCTTTGGCACCGTGTTCCAGCGCACGGTCAATCAGCGCAAACAACCCGGCCCGCGCAGGCGACAGTGAATCGCCGGACCCTGATTTGATCAGAGATTCAAAAACCCGCCGGTTAAGCGCGCGCTGGTCAACCCGCTCGGCCAGATCGAAGAGCGACTTGAAGCCGCCCCCTTCATCACGTGCGCCAATAATCGCCTGCACCGTGGCGGCGCCAATCCCTTTAATCGCTGCCAGCCCAAACCGGACAGTCCTGCCAACCGGCGTGAATCCCTCCTTGCTCGTGTTGACATCCGGCGGCAGCAGGTCAATCCCGAACACCTTCATCTCGCTGATATACCGGGCGATTTTATCCGTATTCTGAAGTTCGTTCGAGAGGACAGCCGCATAAAAGTGTGCGGGAAAGTGCGCCTTCAGGTAAGCCGTCTGGTAGGCCAGCCAGGCATAAGCAAACGAGTGTGAGCGATTAAACCCGTAGTCAGCAAACTGCGCCATCAGCGAGAAAATCTTCTCGGCCTTTTCTCTGGCCACTCCACGTTCGGTCGCCCCATTGACGAACTTTGCTTCATGCTTCGCCATCTCCTCCTTCTTTTTCTTGCCCATCGCCCGGCGCATCATGTCAGCTTCGCCCAGTGTGTAACCGGCCAGCCTCTGAGCCAGTTGCATAATCTGCTCCTGGTAAACCAGAATCCCGTAGGTGTTCTCCAGCACATCCTTCATCTGCGGAACGATATACTGCACCTTGCGCCGCCCGTGACGTCGTTCAATATAATCGTCAACCATTCCGCCATCGAGCGGGCCGGGACGATAAAGGGCATTCAGCGCGGAAAGGTCTTCCAGACTTTCGGGCCGGAATTTGCGGCAGATTTCCACCATGCCGGAGCTTTCAAACTGAAAAACCGCATTCAGATGTCCGTCGGCAAAAAGCTTCAGCGCCGCCTCGTCATGCAGCGGAATGCGGCTCAGATCGAGCCGTTGTGATGTTTCCTGCTCAATTGTTTTCAGGCAGTCTTCAATGATGGTCAGCGTCGTCAGCGCCAGAAAGTCCATCTTGAGCATGCCGGTTTTCTCAAGATCAGACATGACGAACTGAGTGGTCAATTCATCGTTCTGGCTTTTACAGACAGGGATCAGTTCATGTAAAGGTTTAGGTGAAATCACCACCCCGGCGGCATGGACTGAAGTATGACGTGAACATCCTTCAAGTTTTCTCGCAATCTCAATCAGTTCGGCCACCTGCTGGTTCTGTTCGATGGCATTCTTCAGATCAGGATTCTGCCGAATGGCATCTTCAATCGAGACATTCCGACCACGAACCGGCGGCGGAATCATTTTGGCCACCTTCTCAACTTCGGCATAAGGCAGTTCGAGCGCCCTGCCGACATCCTTGATGACGGCGCGTGAGGCCATCGTCCCGAAGGTGATGATCTGACAGACATTCTGCCGCCCGTACAGTTCGCTCACGTAATTGATGACATCTGCCCGCCCACGCACACAGAAGTCAACATCAATATCCGGCATAGTTACCCGCTCTGGATTAAGGAATCGCTCGAACAGCAGAGCATACTGTAAAGGGTCAACATCAGTACTCTTCAGACACCAGGCACCCAGGCTGCCGGCAGCAGAACCTCTTCCGGGGCCAACAGGTATCCCTCTTTCCTTCGCGTAACGAATGAAGTCCCAGACGATCAGGAAATAGCCTGAGAACCCCATTCTTTTGATCGTGTTGATTTCGTGGGTCAGTCGCTCACGATACTGACTGACCGGCTGCCTGAGCGAACCACTGCTTTGCAGGGAATCCAGAATCTCGACCTGACGCTCCGCCAGACCATCCCAGGCGACCTTCTCAAAGTAACTTTCAATCGTGTGACCGTCAGGCACCGGAAATAATGGGACCTGATCAATGGTTCTGGGAAACTCAAGGTTGCACATCTCCGCAATGTTGAGCGTCTGATTCAACCATTGCGGTTCCTCACGGAAAACCTCCCACATCTCTTCGGCTGGCCGAAAATAATATTTCGGCGCGCCATAGCTCAGGCGATTTGGATCGTTGATGGTCTTGCCGGTCCCGATACAGAGCAGCACATCGTGCGCCTTCACATCATCAGCCATCAGGTAGTGTGAGTCGTTGGTCGCAACAATGGGAATCCCTGTCTTTTTAGAGAGTTCAACCAGCGGCTTCCGAATGCGTTTCTGCGCGTCCAGACCGTGTTCCTGGATTTCGAGAAAATAGTTACCCCGGCCCAGAATCTCCTCAAACTCCTTTGCCGCAGCGGCAGCCTCGTCAAATTTGTCGCGCAGGAGCAGTGAAGGCGGCACCCCGCTGATGCAGGCCGACAAGCCGATCAATCCATCACTGTGCTGAGCCAGCAGGTCGCGGTCAAATCTGGGTTTTCTCCAGAACCCCTCGGTGTAGGCATAGGAGGACAATTTGATCAGGTTGTGATAACCCGCCAGGTTTCTGGCCAGCAGGACGATGTGATTGGTCGGACGCTCTCCGGCAGGCACTGAAGAATTACTCTTGTCATGCCGACTGCCACGCGCAATGTAGCCCTCCATTCCGATAATCGGCTTCACTCCGGCGTCGCGCATCTTGTGATAGAAAGCCAGCGAGCCATACAAATTTCCGTGGTCGGTCAGAGCCACGGCAGGCATTCCAAGTTCAGCCGCTCTTTTCGCCAGCGGGCCGATTCTGATGGCTCCGTCCAGCAGGCTGTAATCAGTATGCAGATGCAGATGAACGAATTTATTTCCAGCCATAAGCTCAAGCTTAAAGCATTAAGACATGCAGCCACGATCCGTCGCTCGCTCAACGCTTTAAGCGTTCGATTATCACTCCCATTCAATGGTCCCTGGCGGCTTGGAGCTGATGTCGTAAACCACCCGATTGACGCCTTTCACTTCGCTGACAATCCGGCTGCTGATCCGCTCAAGCACGTCATAGGGCAATCTGGCCCAGTCGGCAGTCATGCCATCCTGACTTTCAACGGCCCGGATGGCGATCACATTTTCGTAGGTCCGCTGATCTCCCATCACCCCTACCGTTCTGACCGGCGGCAGCACGGCAAAAGCCTGCCAGAGCGCCTGCTCCAGCCCGGCAGCAGCAATCTCATCTGTCACCACCTGATCAGCGTCCTGCAGCAGCCGGACTTTATCAGCATCAACCCGCCCCAGAATTCTGACTGCCAGTCCCGGACCGGGAAATGGCTGGCGATTGATCAGTTTTTCCGGCAACCCCAGTTCCCTGCCGACAGACCGCACCTCATCCTTGAACAGTTCACGCAGCGGCTCGATCAGTTTCAGGTGCATTTTCTCCGGCAGGCCACCAACGTTATGATGGCTCTTGATCACGGCTGATGGCCCTTTAACCGAAACAGACTCAATCACATCAGGATAGAGCGTTCCCTGCACCAGAAAATCATGCTGACCGAGCCGGGCTGCCTCTTCCTGAAATACTTCAATGAATTCGCGCCCGATGATCTTCCTTTTGCGTTCCGGGTCCTCAACATCCTGCAGGGCTGCCAGGAAACGTTTGCCAGCAGTGACACCGACGATTCTCAGGCCCTCAACTGCCTCGAAAGCCTGCAGCACCCGCTCAAACTCATTTTTTCTCAACAACCCGTTGTCCACGAACAGGCAGGTCAGCCGACCGCCGACCGCGCGCGCCACCAGCGCCGCCGCAACAGCAGAATCAACTCCCCCCGACAACCCGCAGACGGCGCTCCCATCCCCGATCTGCTCCCGAATCCGACGCACCTCAGTTTCGATGAATGAAGCTGGCGTCCAGTCCCCGTGACACCCGCAGATGCCTCTGACAAAATTGGACAAAACAGCTTTCCCCAGCGGCGTGTGCGCCACTTCCGGGTGAAACTGCAACCCATACCATCCCT
>CAYWDW010000488.1:0-4965 GCA_964457105.1 uncultured Heliobacteriaceae bacterium | reverse complement strand
TGAGCGCGACATTGAGCACCATGCCGGTGTTCCCGGCAGTCTTGTGCATGGCCGAGCGCAGTTCAAACTGCACCGACTCATCCAGTTCAGTGATGCGTCCGATGGTCTGAAAGCGAATGTTGTTGCGATGCAGGTTGTCAATTTCCTTTCGCAGATATTCCTTGAGAAAGGTCATCAGGGCTTCAATCTCGAACGGCGGACGTTTCCAGTTTTCGACTGAAAAGGCATACAGCGTCAGCACCTCAAGGCCGAGCCGCGTGCTGGTTTCGACGGTGGCGCGAACGGCTTCGACTCCGGCGCGATGGCCGGCGACACGCGGCAGGTGGCGGCGCTGCGCCCAGCGGCCATTGCCATCCATAATCACGGCAATGTGACGCGGCAGGCGCGTGCAATCTATCTGGACCAGCAACTGCTCGTCACGCGAGCCGGGTTTGATAAGGTTTGCAAAATCAGGCATGGGATCTGAAATCAGGGCTTCAGGAGAATCAGCCGGTCACGGCCCCGGCTCCTGCTTGTCGTCGTCATCTGACCGGCAGCGTTGCATTAGCGAAGGCCATGGTCATCAGCGCGAACGCAACATACTAATATTCAACTTTCATCAGGGTCAATCCTTTCGCCGGAGCCAGCATGCTCGCGCGGGTCTGCTCAAGCGACGCGATAATTTCGTCAAACGACGCCGGGCGGCATCCGCGCCGGTTGAGCGCCAGCAGCGTGCTGACCATGCGCCGCACCATGTACCGCAAAAACCCGTCGCCGCTGAAATAAATTCGCGTCAGCTCGCCGCACACTTCAAGCTGAAAATCAGTCAGCGTCCGCACCCGCGTTTTTGTTTCGCACGAGGTCACCGTGAAGGCCGTGAAGTCATGCGTGCCAGACAGCAGCCTGCCGGTGTGCTGCAGCAGTTCACGATCCAGCGGCCAGTAATAATGCCAGGCGTACCGCTCCAGCAGCGGGTTCATCACTTCGGCAGTGTAAAGCTGATAACGATAGGTCTTGCCGCGCGCGCTGAAGCGGGCCTGAAATTCATCAGGCACTGATGCTGCCGTCAGGACGCGAATGTCACGCGGCAGATTGCCATTGATCGCGTCGCGCAACCTGCGGCCTTCCCATTCGCGCGCCAGCCTGAACGATGCCACCTGGCCTTCGGCGTGAACTCCTGAATCCGTGCGGCCCGCGCCGTGAATCGTGACCGGCGCGCCTGCAATTTTTGCCAGCGCCAGGCTGATGGCGCGCTGAATCGTCGGCTTGTCATCCTGCCACTGCCAGCCCTGGTAAGCAGTGCCGTCATAAGCGATGGTGATGCGGTAATTCATCTCAGCATCTCAAATGCGGATTTGAGATTCACCGGCTGCCGGGTTTGATGGCCATTGATCCCTGGGCGCACAGCGGACACTGAGTGGGCGCAAAGGTCGGCGCTTCCAGCACGGCCAGCGCGTGACGCGGCACGCCCAGCTCAACCGCGCCGCCGCTGCGATCAATCAGCGAGCCGACTCCGGCAATCACGCCGCCATGCGCCCGCACAACTTCCATCACTTCGCAGGTCGAACGGCCCGTCGTCACGACATCCTCGACGACCAGCGCGCGCTCGCCGGGTTTGATTTCAAATCCGCGCCGCAATTTCATAACGCGCTGATCGTCGCGTTCGGTAAACAGCGCGCGCACGCCGATGGCCCTGGCGACTTCGTGAGCCACAATCACGCCGCCGAGCGCTGGCGCCACGACCAGATCAATCGCGCCAATGCGGTCATCGGCCTGCGCCTGTGCGGCCAGCGCCGCGCAAAGCTTTTCCGCCGCCGCCGGATGTTGCAGCACCAGCGCGCATTGCAGATAACGATCACTGTGCAGCCCCGAAGACAACAGAAAATGTCCCCTGAGCAGCGCCCCGCTCGCTTCAAAGATTCTGAGAACTTCGTCCTGATTCATGGTTATCGAAAGATGATGGAGTTGTTGCAGTCAGCGAGGTGTCACCCGCGCTGACCGGTCACAATAAAACGATAAGGAAAATGGCGCGAGATCCGCAGCCGGAGGTCGGCGACCTGCGCCAGTTCCTGCAGATCGCTTTCAGTGAAACCGCGCAGCACCGAAACCGCCGCATCGTGTCGCACCAGCCGGTTGCGCGTGAAAACCTGCGTCAGCGCCCTGATCGAATAATAAGCCACCGGATGCCGCCGCAGATCATTGATGATGAAACACGCGCGCGCGACCCGCGCAAAGTCGCTCAGCACCCGCGCGGCCTGCGCCGCCGTCAGGTGATGCAGAAACAAGGTCGCCAGCACGAAATCAAAACTCTGATCGGCAAACGGCAGCCTCATCGCGTCGGCCTGGACCACTTTGATTTCGGGATAACCGGCGGTCTGCGTCCGCGCCGTTTGCGTCGCCAGTTCGTTCAGATCAAGCACGACGAAATCAATTTCAATCCCGCGTTGCCGTCCCCATTCAACAATCACGGCAGGAATGTCGGCTGAACCCGTGCCCACGTCAAGCAGCCTGATCTGTCGCCGCCTGAGTTGCTCAATCATCGGAAACAGATGCCGTGTCAGCGCCCGCGTGCCACCGAGCCAGCGATTGACGCGGCGAATATCGCCCAGGCTGTCAATCAGTTCATCGGCGCTGTAATCATTGCCGTCAATCAGTTCAGGCTGATTACTGCGCACCGCAAATTTTGTGAACACGCGGTCAGTCAATTGCCAGTCCCGGTTTTCAAATCTGAATTTCAGGCGTCAGGTCGGCTCACCACCAGCACTGAATTCTTTGAGCCGAAGCCGATGCAGTTACACAGCGCGTTTCTGACTTCAGCGGGTCGTGCCGCATTGGGCACATAATCAAGATCGCATTCGGGATCAGATTCATCAAGGTTGATCGTCGGCGGCAGGAAGCCGGTGTTGATGGCTCCGAGCGCCGCCATCAGCCCTGCCGCGCCGGACGCGCCCTGCGGATGACCGATCATGGATTTGGTCGCGCTCATCGGAATGCGGTCTGCCGTTTCCTGAAAGGCCAGCCTGACCGCGCGCGTTTCAATCCGGTCATTGAGCTGCGTCGAAGTGCCGTGCAGGTTGAGGTAATCAATCTGTTCCGGCCTGAGGCCCGCGTCTTTGAGCGCCATCGTCATCGCCCGCGCCGGTTCGATGCCGCTTTCATCCAGTCGCACCCGGTGATGCGCATCGCAGGTTGATCCGTAGCCGGTGATTTCGCCGTAAATCGTCGCGCCGCGTCGCCGGGCGTGTGCGAGTTCTTCGAGCAGAAAAAAGTATGCGCCTTCGCCAAGCACGAAACCGCTGCGGTCACGGCTGAACGGGCGCGAGGCTCGTTCCGGCGCGTGATTCCATTTGTCGGTCATGACCTTCATCACACAGAAGCCCAGCATAAAGCTGTGCGTCAGCGGCGCGTCAACTCCGCCGGTCAGCACCTGGCTGATGCGACCGAGCGCAATGTTTTGCGCGGCGTAAGCGATGGCGTCAGTGGATGACGTGCAGCCGGTCGAAACCAGGTGGCTGAATCCTTTCAGCCCGAAAGCCATCGAGACCTCGCTCGGCAGCGAACCCGGCGTCGCGGTCGGAATGGTGTAAATGCTGGCTCGCTTCGCTTCGTTGGCAAAATAGTAGCGGTACTGCTTTTCAATAAAGCCCAGACTCGCGCCGCCGCTGCCGATGATAATGCCAATGTCGCGCCGATCATCGAGCGGCAGGTCTTTGGGTGAAAGTCCGGCATCGGCAAAGGTCAGTTCCGCGCCCGCAATCGCCAGGGCGACGGCTTGCGAAACATGCTGACGATCTTTCGGCGGAATGTACTGCTCAGGATCGAAGCCGGTGACTTCAGCCGCAATCTGCACGGGCAGGTCAGTCGTGTCAAAGCGTGAAATCCGGCGAACGCCACAGCGGCCTTCCCGCAGCGCCTGCCAGAATTGCGCCCTGCCAATGCCAATCGGCGAGAGGCATCCGATACCTGTCACAACAACGCGCCGCAGCGATTTGGCGGTGGACATAAATAAGCAGCCCTCATGATTACAAACTGTAACAGCAGATTTACCAGACTGGCAGGAAGTAACTTCAGCGCGATCATAACCGCCGGTTCCGGCAATAGCAATCCTGGCGGCTCAGACCGCGACAGGCTGATGCCGCCTGGAATCGCTGGTGAATCCGTCATTTCAAGTAAACGGCTGATGATGGTTGTCGCCTGTTGTGGACATCTGTCATCGGCTGTTTGTCTACAACCTGTGACAAGCTGCTGATGACAGCTCGCGCGTATTTATCGGCCATCAGGCCTAACGTCCAGTGATCTGATAACTTTGGCTGTTGCCCGGCCATCGCTCGCAGTGATGGCACGGGCGTTGCAATGTATCGGGGCGCAGCGGGACGACAGAGAGTAACGGAACGCTGCCGCAGACGCCGCACGGCGCAGAGATTTTTGAAGCAGACGAAGCATTGCCGCAGAACGGAGCAGAAGCGACTCCTCACATCGCTTCTGCTCCTGAAATCAGCCAGGCTTCGTCGGCACGACGAGTTGAGGAAGACGCTCCTCCCAAAGCTTGTAGCTGCTGGTCAGATAAGGACACGGGGGTCGGATTTTGACTGGCAGTTACATTCTTTCGATGCGCAGGTTACGTCAGACAGAGAAACGGGGCACACTGCCTGATGTGACCCGCGCATCGGAAAACCAGTAACCAGGAGTTGCAGCGATTCCAAACAGGTGTTTACGGCAAGGCACCCAGGCCGAGCCTGCCACGCGCAGCGGATTCCCAGTCCGACATAAGGTGGCAACGAGCCCCCCCTGAATCCAAAACGACCGCATCAGGACTCCTCCCACTTGGGGTCCGGGGGGCTCAAAAGTTTTCCTGTCCGTCTCACGAATCACAATTTTGTTCCTCACCCCATGAACAGCAGGCACCGGCAGCGCCTGCTGTTTTTACTTTGAGCTGACCGGCCATCAGCATTTTCCCCTGCAACTCTGGAAACTCAGCGCGCGTGG
>CAYWDW010000487.1:0-4975 GCA_964457105.1 uncultured Heliobacteriaceae bacterium | reverse complement strand
TGTTCGTTATTACGGGCGGTTTTGAAATCCGGGCGCGGTTCGGTGCCGGTGCAGGGCGCACGGCTTTTTTCGCCGGCCTGCTGGCGACTGATTTTTCAGCGACACGTTGCGCAGGCGGTTCTGATTTTTTCTTTTCCGGCATTGCTGACGGAACTGCCGGAATCGGCGCAGGCGTGAATGCCGGGGTCGCTTCGGATGCAGTCGGGCTGAGCATGGGAGCTTCAATGCCCATGCGGGTCACGGCTGGTTGGGCGCGGTCTTCCGATCCGGCCCGCAACCATAAGGCAGCGATTACCACTGGAATCACGGCCAGCAGGGCCAGCGCGCTGCGGCTGAATTTCAGCCGGGGCCGCTCAGGTGCGAGCGAACCTGAAATCGGCGTTGCCGCGTGCGCGCGGCTGACTTCCCATTCGCTGCGCGCCGTCACCCGGCGCTGGTCAGTGAAGTTGTAATCAAGCGCAGCCTTGATCTCTGATTCGCACTCCGCGCAGAAAATCCGGTCGGCTTCGGTCTGACAGCCACAACCGACGCAGCGGCCCGCCATCGTGGCCAGGCTGGTGGATAACAATGCGGCGTTGTCACCGGCTTCACGCGGCTCAAAGCCTTCAGGATAATTGCCGCAGCCGGGACAGCGGCCTTCAGCCGTCACAAAGGTTTCGCCGTGACATTGCACACAATAAGCCACTTCACCCGTCAGCCGGTAGCCGCACGCTTCGCAATAAAGCGCCAGCACTTCGTTTTCAGTCTCGCAAACCGGACAATGCATGAAAGCCTCCCGAAGTTCTGCATTCCAGGCGCAGCATTTTCATCTGGCGTTCACAGTCACCACGCTGTCTGACCGGATGCAGTTCGGATTGTGACGGGGGAAGTTTCAGGAGAGAAACTGAAGTTTAGCACAGGGCCGCAAGCCGCCATCAAGCATTACTTCAGCCTGAATGCGCGACCGGTCGAACCTTCCGGCTGAAGCAATGCTGTCCGGCCATCGGCGGCCTCACTTCCTGGCCCACGTGTCAGTCACTTTGGCGTCCACCACCACCGGCACGACCTTCAGAAATTCTCTGGCGGCGGCAATCATCTGTTCAGTAATCAGCGGGGCAGTCGCTTCGGCAATCGCGGCATCGCATTCAACGACCAGTTCATCGTGAATGCTGTTGATGAGCTGTGCGGCGCGGCCCTGCAAGGCGTCGTCAACCATTCGGATGGCCAGCTTCAGAATGTCGCTTGAGGCGCCCTGGATCGGCGCATTTTTGGCGACGCGGCGCAGGGCTGAAAGCTGCGTGTGGTCGCTGGTGTCAAAGCGGTGAATCCATAAACGACCGGCTGCCGTGCGGCTGCGGCTTTCGCGCACGGCCATTTCGGCGGTGAAGCGCAGCCAGCGTTCGATGCCCGCATAGGTTTTGAAATAGCGATCCATCATCTTGCCGGCTTCTTCAACCGGCACATCAAGCATCCCGGCCAGGCCGTCCGCGCCCATGCCATAAATGATGCCGTAATTGAGCCGCTTCGCCATTTCGCGCTGTTCGCTTGTCACCTCGTCGAGCGGAATGCGCAACATCTGCGCCGCCGTCGTGCGGTGCAAATCCTCGCCCGCAGTGAAGGCCTGCATCAGCACCGGATCGCGCGCGAAGTCGGTCAGGATGCGCAATTCAATCTGCGAATAATCGGCCACAATCAGCTTGCGGCCTGCCGGCGCGCGAAAGCACGAACGATATTCGACCGTGTGCGGAATCTGTTGCAGGCTCGGCTGCGTGCAGGTCATTCTGCCGGTCGGCGTGCCAAGCTGCCTGAAATTGGCGTGAATGCGCCCGGTCACGGGGTTGATGTATTCGAGAATATTTTCGCCGTAAGAATTGAGCGCCTTGCTCAGATGGCGATATTCAGACAGCAGTTCCAGCACCGGATACTGTTTTGACATCCGCTGCAAACGCCATTCGCGGGTGTCATCAACCTTAATGCCCATGCGGTTGAGCGCATCCCTGACCTGCTGCGGACTGTCCAGATTGATCTGCGGCGCAGCGGCAAACAGGCTCATCTGCGTGACGCCGCCGTTGAGCGCGTGCTGAAGCTCATCAGCAACCCGCGCATGCTTTTCCTGCACGCGCGCAATCTGCGCGCGCCAGCACGCGGCATCCAGATAAACTCCGGCCAGTTCCATCGCGGCGACCGGAACGACGCAGTCAAATTCAAGCTGCGCGACATATTCCAGTTCCAGTTCCTTCAGCCGCTCAACGAGCTTTTCGTGCAGCGCCAGCACAACCATCGCATCCAGCGCGGCATATTCAAGCTGATATGCGCTCAGCTCGCCGCCCCAGTTGCTCGTTTGCGCTTCCTTGTCGAGCGCCCAGCCGAGATGGCGTTTGACGGCCATCTCCAGACTGTGCCGTTCATCCTCGTTGCCGGCGCTGACAAGCTGGCTCGCCAGCATCGTGTCAAAAACTCCGCCGAGCCGCACGCCGTAATGTTCCAGCGTAAATGCCGCATCGAATTTGGCGTTGTGCGCAAGCTTGACCGGCTTTGGCGCGGCCAGCACTTCGAGAATCGGCGCAAGCTGTTCGCGGTCGAAACAGAAACAGTCAATCACGAAACACGCTTCAGCCGAGGCCAGTTGAATCAGCCGCAGCCGCGACGTGTGCGGGTCGAGTCCGGTCGTTTCAGTGTCGAAGCCAACCAGTTCAGCCTCGCGTAACTTTGCGGCAGCCTGCACAACTTCATCAGGCCGCGTCACCAGTTTGTAATCTTTTTTATTCATTGCGGATCAATTATCAGTCAGGCGACACAAAAGCGCATCAGCCCCCGGCCTCTGCTTCCCGGCGCGCTTTCACGGTCAGCAGCAGCGCAGCGGCAAGCAGGCTGACCAGGGCGCTTGAAATCAGCGCCGTCTCAGCACCGAAGCGTTGCCATAACAAACCCAGCGCCACACTCGCGGGCAGCGCCGTGATGCCGATCACCAGATTATATAAGCCGAACGCCGTGCCGCGCTGCCGCCGGGCGACCAGATCTGCCACGAGCGCTTTCTCAACGCCTTCGGTCAGGCCAAAGTAAATACCGTAAATGGCAAATAACGTCCACATCGCGGCGCGGCTGCTGAACATGGCAAAGCCGCCATAAATCGCCGCATACAGCAGCCAGCCGCTGATGATCAGCGGACGGCGACCCAGGCGGTCTGACAGTCCGCCACCAGCGAGCGAACTCAGCACCTTGCTTGCGTGCAGCACGGCCCACAGCACCGGAATCATCACCGCGCTGATGCCGCTCTGTTGTGCCCGCAGCAGCAGAAAAGCATCGCTCGAACTCGTCAGCGTAAACAGCAGCAGCACGCCCAGGAACTTTTTGAATTCAGGATTGAAATCAGACCACTGCGACAGCGGATGCGGCAGCGGAGCTGATTGTGCCGCTGAGGTGTCGGCTTCACGCGGCGCTTCGCGCACGGCAAAAATCAGAATCAGCACGCTGACCAAAGCCGGAATCGTAGCCGCATAAAAAACGCGGCGATAATCGTTCTGAAAAAGCCACACCAGCCCCGCGCCCGCCAGCGATCCGGCAATCGCTCCGCTGTGATCCATCGCGCGATGAAAACCAAAGGCCATCCCGCGCTGATTTTCAGGCGCGGCATCGGCAATCATCGCGTCACGCGGCGCGCTGCGCAGGCCCTTGCCAACGCGATCAATGAATCGCAATCCGAGCACCTGCCACGCCGACGCCGCCAGCGCCAGCAGCGGGCGCGTCAATGCCGCCGTCCCGTACCCGGCCACTACGAGCGATTTGCGATGTCCGAGGCGATCAGAAAACCAGCCGGCCAATAATTTGAGCAGGCTTGCGGTGCTTTCAGTCACGCCTTCGATCAGCCCGACCGCCGCGATGCTTGCGCCCAGCGTGGTCGTGAGGAACAGCGGCAGCAGCGGATAAATGATTTCACTGCTGGCGTCATTGAACAGGCTGACCAGCCCCAGCGCAATAACCGTGCGGGGCAGCGTTGACAAGCGAAATGTGGCAGGTGAAATCCCGAATCTTCCGGCAGCAGCCGGGGAGTGAGGCTGAACAGGCGACGCGCGCAAATCAGTTGTTTGAGACTCTCTGCGGTTCATGGCTCCGCGCCGGTTCAGTTCTGCCAGTAATCAGGACGCTGGCTGGGGCGGCGGACTTCGGCGCGGTTGCGGAACACGAGGACCAGCAGCAGCCCGGCGACAAAACCGCCGACGTGGGCCATGTAAGCGACACCGCCGCCTTCAACTCCGATGCTGCCGAAACCGCTGATGAATTGCAGCAGTCCCCACAGGCCGATCACGATCAGCGCCGGCAGTTCAGTCAATGAACTGAAGATCCCCAGCGGCACGAGAACGCGCACGCGCTGATGCGGAAACAACACCAGGTAAGCGCCCAGCACGCCCGCAATCGCGCCCGAAGCGCCGAGGCTGGGGATTCTTGAATTCGGAGAAAAGAAAATATGTGCGCCGCTCGCCAGCAGCCCGCACAGCAGATAAAAGATGATGAATTTGACATGCCCCATGCGGTCTTCGACGTTATCGCCAAAAATCCACAGATAAAGCATGTTGCCGCCAATGTGCAGCAGGTCGCCATGCATGAACATGGCAAAGAACAAAGTCAGATAAATCGGCGTCGGCCCTGGGTAAAGCTCAATGCTGCTGTTGCCGATGCGCAATGGTCCGGTCAGATCCGTGCCATGCGTGATTTCGTAAGGAACCACGCTGTATCCCCATTCAAAAGCCGGATTCGCCACCTGATAGAGAAACACCAGCACGTTGAGGATCATGAGCACGAGTGTCACGACCGGCCAACGACGGGCCCGGATGCTGTCGCGGATGGGAATCATTGGGTCTGCCCCCTTTCTTCTACTATGGTTACTCTACTCGTTGTAAGATGACGTTCTTTAAATAATGGCTCTCCGGGTAACCGATGATTTCGGGGTGATCCGGTGCCTGACTGCGCCATTCCACTAATCGGAAGCGAAGCTTGG
>CAYWDW010000486.1:0-4983 GCA_964457105.1 uncultured Heliobacteriaceae bacterium | reverse complement strand
CGATGCGGTGATCCCGCGCGCTCATTAAATTTCTGACCGGCTGTTCCTGAAATCAACGACGGGGAGGCACGGGGGAACACGGGAATGTTCAGAGCGAAATAATTCTGCGTGTTGCGCCGTAACTCCCCGTCGTTTTGTCTGGATCAATGTGCAATGGCGTGCATCCTGCACGCCATTGCACATTGATCCGGAGCCTCAGCAAAGCCATGCGAATTCTGCTGGTGGGTGACATCGTGGGTCGTGCCGGACGCCGCGTCATGCTGGAGCGGCTCGCTGAAGTGCGCCGCGAACACGAACTCGACATGGTGATCGCTAATGTCGAGAACGCCGCCGGAGGCTTTTCAATTACGCCTGGAATTGCCGAAGAACTTTTTGCCGCCGGCGTGGACGTGATGACTTCGGGCAATCACATTTACGACAAGCGGGAGATTTTTGAATACATCGCCAGCGAAAAGCGGCTGCTGCGTCCCGCCAATTATGCGCCCGGCGTGCCCGGCAACGGTTTGTGGGTCGGAGAGGTCAACAGCGCGCCGGTAGCTGTCCTGAATTTGCAGGGCCGCGTGTTTATGCCGCCTTCGGATGATCCGTTTCGCTGCGCCGATCATTGTCTGGCCACGCTCCCGCCCGAACTGAAAATCATCCTGGTTGATCTGCACGCCGAAGCCACCGCCGAAAAAGTGGCGATGGGTCGTTACCTTGATGGCCGCGTCTCAGCCGTCGTCGGCACACACACGCACGTACAGACCGCCGATGAACAAATCCTGCCCGGCGGCACCGCTTACCTCACCGACCTCGGCCTGACCGGCCCGCACGACGGCGTGATCGGTATGAAGATCGGCACCATTCTGCCGCGCTTTCTGACCGGCCTCGCGCCGCGCATGGAACCGTCTGAAGGCGACATTCAGATGAACGGTCTGATCGTTGATGCTGACGAGCAAAGCGGCACAGCCTTGCACGTCAAACGCCTGAATCTGAAGCACGAATAACCAGCGAAATGGAAACTGCCAGGATCGTCATCATCGGCGGCGGCGTCATCGGCATGGCCATTGCCGCTGAAGTCTCGCGTCATTGCGACGATGTTTTTCTGCTCGAAGCGCTGCCGCGCCCTGGCCTCGGCGCTTCGACGCGCAACAGCGGCGTCATTCACGCAGGCATTTATTATCAGCCTGGTTCGCTCAAGGCTTTTCACTGCGTGCGCGGGGCGCGCCTGCTTTATGACTTCTGCGCGGCGCACAACGTGCCGCACCAGCGCCTCGGCAAACTGATTGTCGCCGATGACGAAGCTCAGTTGCCCGAACTTGAAGCGCTCAGAGCGCGCGGCGAAACCAACGGCGTCGAAGGCCTGGAAGTTGTCGGGCGCGATTTTATTCGTCGCCTTGAACCGAACGTTGTTTCGCCCGTTGCCTTGTCTTCGCCCAACACCGGCATCGTTGATGCTGAGGCGCTGGTCAAAACTCTCGCCCGTCAGGCGCAGGCAAACGGCGCGCACATCCTGACCGGCACGCCGCTCATCGGCGCTGAAATCAAAAATGATCTGGCCGTGCTGCGAACTCCGCGCGAGACATTTGCGGCGCGCGTGGTAATCAATGCTGCCGGGCTGTATGCCGACGAAGTGGCGCGAATGTTCGGTTACGACAAGTACACGATCTACCCTTGTCGCGGCGAATATGCCGAACTGCCGCCGTCGCGCTCGTCGCTGGTCAATCGTCTGGTCTATCCGCTGCCGCTCAAAAGCGGGCACGGCCTCGGCGTGCATTTCACGAAAAACCTGGCCGGCACGCTGCTGCTCGGCCCGAATGCGCGTTATGTCAAAAGCAAGGATGATTACGAACACGACCGCGCCGAACTGCATTCGTTTTATGAATCGGCTGTGCGGATCGTGCCGTCGCTCCGGCCCGAAGATTTGCGGCTGAGTTATACCGGATTGCGCGCCCGCCTGCGGCCTGAACACGATCACGCCTTCGCTGACTTTGTGATCGAACGCGACCCGCGCGCGCCGTTTGTGATTCACCTGATCGGCATGGAATCGCCAGGGCTGACCTCAGCGCTGTCAATCGGCAGCAGCGTTGGCGACCTGTTGCGCGAAGCCGAACTGCTGTCCTGAAAGATGGTCGGGCGGGTTTGAGAACCGGAAGAAACTCCGTATCATCCGCCTATGAAACTTCAGACCCGAAAATCGTCCACCCCATCACCCGCTTCCACACAGCCTGCACAACTCGTCGGCGAACTCCGCGCGCTTGAAGAAAAGCTGCGGCAGGGCGGCGGGCCTGACAAGATCGAACGACAGCACACACAGAAAAAGCTGACCGCGCGCGAACGCCTCGCGCTGCTGCTTGACGCAGGCACGCGCTTTCAGGAACTCGGTCTGCTGGTGGCTTACGATGAATACGACGGGCAGGCTCCGGCAGCGGGCGTGGTGACGGGCTTCGGCGTGGTGGCCGGGCGCGAAACCGTCGTCATCGCCAACGATGCCACCGTCAAGGCCGGATCGTGGTGGCCTGAAACGATCAAAAAGATGCTGCGGGCGCAGGAAGTGGCGATGCGCTGCCGCGTGCCGATTGTTTACCTGGTTGATTCGGCGGGCGTCAACCTGCCTTATCAGGGCGGAGTCTTTCCGGGGCAATACGGCGCGGCGCGCATTTTTTATTACAACTCGGTGATGCGCCGTTATCTGAAAGTGCCGCAGATCGCGGCGGTCATGGGGCCGTGCATCGCGGGCGGAGCTTACCTGCCTGCGCTTTCAGACGTGATTATCATGGTCGAAGGCACTTCGTTTATGGGCCTCGGCGGGCCGAATCTGGTCAAGGGCGCGACGGGTCAGAAGATTGACGGCGAAACTCTCGGCGGCGCGAAAACGCACAACGCCATTTCAGGCGTCGCGCATTACCGCGCAAAGAATGATGAAGACTGCATCCGGCAAATCCGCGAACTGATTGCCAAACTCCCCGCCAGCATTCCAGTGCGCGTAAAGATTGAAGCGTCGCGCGAACCGGCGCGGCCTGCGACCGATCTTTACACGATTCTGCCTGCCGATCATCGCGCGGCTTACGACGCACAGGCGATGCTTGACTGCATTCTCGATGCTGAGAGCTTTGACGAATTTCAGGCTGATTACGCAAAGGAGATGATCGTCGGTCACGCCCGCATCTGCGGCATCAATGTCGGCATCATCGCCAACAATCGCGGGATGATGCCAGGCGCAGCCGGCAAAGCGCCGAAGTTCGGCGGGATCATTTACACCGAAAGCGCCGAAAAGGCCGCGTACTTCATCGAAACCTGCAACCGCCACGACACGCCGCTGATCTTCATTCAGGACGTGGCCGGTTTTATGGTCGGGGCTGAAGCCGAACATGCGGGCATCATTCGCGCCGGAGCGCGGTTTGTCGAAGCGATGGCCACGACGACCGTGCCGAAAATCGTGCTGACGATCAATCACGCCAGCGGCGCAGGTTATTACGCGATGGCCGGGCAGGGCTTCGATCCCGATTTTATTTTCACGCTGCCGACCGGACGCATGGGCGTGATGGAAGGCGAGTCAGCCGTGATGGCGCTCTTTTCAGCGCAGCTCGACAAGCTCAAAGCGCAGGGCCGCGAGCCGGATGAAAAACTGAAAGCGGAAATGAATCGGGTGCGCGCCGAATATGAACGCCAGCTTGATGCCAGGTTCGCCGCTGCGCAGGGCTTCGTTGACGCCGTGATTGCGCCCGAAGAGATCAGACCCGCGCTTGAACTGGCTCTGCACACGGCGCTCAACAATCCGGGCGCGCACCTCGGACCATTCCTGTTGTAAGCTTCACAAAGTTCCTGACGACAAAGACCCGAAGCCGACTGCCGCCGTATCGCGCCTGAACGAAGACGGGAAGATCGAACCAGAACAGAATGATTCCCAGCCTGGCGATGACGATGCTTCCCGGTTGTATAAGCCGCTCCTTTCTCTGATCACACAATGTTCTGACGCAAATCAGCGCCGGTCACGTTTACCTGACGTGAATGCTGACGCGATTGGCCGCGCGGCCATCCACCGTCAGGACGAGTTCCAGTTCGCCGCGTCCGCTTAAGGAGCGCGGCAGCCGCAGGTTGAGCTGATCCAGCCCGACGAAATACGGCTGCGGCCCGGCGAACAGTACCGGCGCGTCCACGCCGCCAATCCTGACGCTGATGGTCGGCAGTCCCTGGTGATGCCGCAGTCCCGTGCCATACAGAATCAGGAAGACTTCATCGGTCGCGGGGTTGAGGTTGAGCGGGCGCGGAATGAAGCGCTGCTGCGCGGCATCGAATTGCGCGACCGGTTCGAAACTCGGCGGCCCGTTCGGGCTGACGCGCAGCGCATAGGCCGCCGCCACGCCCTGCCCGTCACCATTGGCGACAAACAGCCCCGGCGCGGTGACGGCGATCTGCGCTGTTCCGACCGAAACTGCCCCGTCGCCACTCGTGATGGTCACAGTGGCCGTCCCGACAGCCGTGCCCGCCGGGATCAGGTAATTGACCTGACCTGGTGAGACAAAGAAGAGCGGAGCCGGTCGTTCGGTTCCGGCGCTGTCTTTCACTTTGACTGTGGTTCCGGCCAGTTCCGTCGGCAGACAGGTCGGGCATTCCGGTGTGCCAGGGGCCGTCATCACGGTTGTGGCGAGGCGCGTGCCGAAGGCGGCGGCGATGGTTTCGCTGGCCAGCCCGCTGGCGCTGTAACTCGCCGCTGAGACGCTGGTGACAGGGCGCGCCGCAGGGGCTGTGACTGTCGCATTGATTGTAAAGGTGGACGCCCCCGGACCGTAATTCACGATCATCATGTAATAATTGCCTGCCTTCAGCGCGGGCGCGCTTCCGGGCGTGATCGTGATTGATTCCTGCTGATTGTCCGACACTGATCTGTATTCGGCTGTGGGGTCGTTGTTCTGAATCACGACGGGTTCGCCTGCCCGCACGTAAAGATCAACGTCGGTATTCGCGCTCAGATCAATTCTGAGTTCCGTCGCGCCACCGGGA
>CAYWDW010000485.1:0-4985 GCA_964457105.1 uncultured Heliobacteriaceae bacterium | reverse complement strand
CGTCAGCGGTGAAGTAGCGCAGATGATGCTGGTGAATGCCGAGGTAAAGATGCAGCACTTCGCTCCAGCGCCGACCCTGTGCGTCCGGCTGGATTTCCTGATAATCGTTGCCGATCAGTCTGAAGCCGATGAATTCTTCCGTTTGCGGATAGAACCAGAAATATTCCGGCGTATGAAACTGATGGCCGTAAATCTCGCGCTTGATCTTACGGTCAATTTCCGCCGTCGAATCCGACAGCAGTTCGATAATCAGGTCAGGAAACCGGCCCTCCTCCCAGACGACCCAGGACGTGCGATGCCGACGTGCGGTGCCGGTCACCACAAAAAAATCAGGCCCGCGAAAATCGCGCGTCTTCAATTGCTGACGGCTGTAATAAACCGTCAGATTGTCGCCAATGAAAAAATCATTGCGGTCACGCCAGTACCATTCCAGAATCGTGACCAGCAACCTCAGTTGCAGCGCGTGCAGTGAACTTTCCATTTCCGGTTCATCACTCAGCAATTCAGTTGCCGACGGCATGCTCGCCGCCAGTTGTTCCGCTGTGATTGCATTCGGGAACGTCGTTGCCATCGTCAGTACCTCTTCAGAATAATTCAGTAATCGGACTCACGCCGTGATCCACCAGCCGGATCGGGCGGCCCTGCGGTCCCGTCAGTTCCGCGCCGGGATCAATGCCGAGCGCGCGGTATGCCGTTGCCACAACTTCAGCCGGAGTCACGGGGCGATCTTTCGGATAAGCGCCGATTTCGTCTGAGGTGCCGATCTTCTGACCGCCTTTGACGCCGCCGCCTGCAAATAACATCGTCCAGCATTGCGGCCAGTGGTCGCGGCCTCCCGCCGGATTGATCTTCGGCGTGCGACCGAATTCGCCGGTCGCCATCACCAGCGTGCGGCTGAGCAGGCCGCGCTGCTGCAAATCCTCAAGCAGCGTCGCGTAAGCGTGATCGAACATCGGGCCGACCTGGTCGCGGTAACACCGCAGCGGGCTGAAAGGCGCCGAGCCGTGAATGTCCCACGTAATTTCATTGAAGACCGTCTCGAACATATTGACCGTCACAAAGCGCACGCCGCGTTCGATCATCCGGCGCGCAAGCAGGCAGCTCTGACCGAAACGATTGCGCCCGTAACGATCACGCACGGCGTCAGGCTCCTGCGACAGATCAAAGGCTGCGCGTATGCTGGCCGACGACATCAGCGTATATGCCTGGTGAAAGTTGTCGTCCATCAGCCGCGCATCCCGGCTGACTTCGAGTTCCTTCACTGCACGGTCAATCAGGTCGCGCAGCTTCCTGCGGCCTTCGACACGCACGGCTGAAATGTCATCGGGCGCAGCCGGATCTGAGTTGAGCACGAACGGATCGAACGCCCTGCCCAGATAACCTGCGCTTTGACCGTGTGGCAGGTGGCCTCCGGTGTGGCCCATCGGGCGCGGCAATAAGACGTGCGCCGGAGCGTCGCCGCGCGCGCCTTTCAGTTTGTTCAGCACGCAGCCGAGATGCGGATGTTCGATGCCGTCCGCAAAAAGTCTGCCGGTCTGCATCATCTGATGGCCGGTGTCGTGAACGGCGGCGGCTTCGTGATGCAGCCCGTGAACGAGCGCGACTTTGTCCATCTGCCCGGCCAGGCGCGGAAAGATTTCGCTGATCTCGATGCCCGGCACGTTCGTTCTGATCGGCTGGAAAGGCCCGCGAATTTCAGCAGGCGCGTGCGGCTTCACATCCCACGTATCAAGCTGGCTGGGGCCGCCGAGCAGAAAGAGCATGATGCAGTTGGTGTCCTGCGATGACTCAACCGCGCCTGCGGCCCTGAGCCTGAACCAGTCCGGCAGCGACAGCCCGATCATTGACAGCGCGCCCGCGTGCAGAAAGTCGCGTCGGCTGAAGCCGTCATCGAACCTGACAGGTCTGTGCGCATCGAGTCGGAACATTGCCTTGAACCTTTCGGCGGGGACGGGGACAGACCGCCGTCGCGCGACTTTTTTATCACAGCCCGCATGGCAAAACCAGCAGGCGCCACCGGCGCGAATACAGGCGTCAGCACAAACGATCGCCGTCCTGGCAACATCATTGTCGAAAAGTTTTTTTCCAGGGGTGATTGATCCTCCGGTTTTTTATCGCGTCATGGGATAAGAGCAAAAACAGTTATTTCGGAGGAGAAGACTTATGCAAATGAAACAGGTAGTTGTGCTGACGCTGACGCTGGCGGTTGGGCTGGTTGCAATGAACTGCTCGCGCGCGGATGAACAGGCGCAAAAGATTGCGCGCGGCAAATATATTGTCGAAAGCGTCGGGATGTGCGCGGACTGTCACTCGCCGCGCACTGAACGTGGCGACTTCGATCAGGCGCGCTGGCTGCAGGGCAGCCAGTTGATTTTCAGCCCGACCGTGCCGATGCCCTGGGCACCTGCCGCGCCGCGCATTGCCGGGCTGCCGCGACTGAGCGAAGCTGAGGTCACCAGTCTGCTCGAAAAGGGCGCGACTGCGCAGGGCTGGTCACCGCGCCCGCCGATGCCGCCTTTCAGAATGGCGCACGAGGATGCCGCCGCCGTGGCCGCCTATTTGAAATCACTTGGCGACAAGCCTGGCGAACCACTGACTTCGCAGAATCGCTGAGGGCAGCAGGTGGCGGCCTGCCGACTGATTTGACAGGGAGACCTTATGAAAGTGACGAACACACAATCAGGCACGAACGTGCACGAAATCGCTGAGGGGGTTTACCGCATCAACACGCCGCTGTCTGCGCAGGTTGTGCCGGACGGCTTTTCATTCAATCAGTATCTGATCGTGGATGATGAACCGCTGCTCTTTCACACCGGGCAGCGCCGGATGTTTCCGCTGGTGCGCGAGGCAGTGGCGAGCATCATCGCGCCGGAGCGGTTGCGGTACCTCGCCTTTTCACACTTTGAAGCCGACGAATGCGGATCGCTCAACGAATGGCTGGCCGTCGCGCCGCAGTCAGTGCCGGTGTGCAGCCGGGTTGCCGCGATGGTCGCCATCGAAGATCAGGCTGACCGGCCACCCCGCGCGCTGGCTGACGGAGAGACCTTGCAGCTTGGTCGGCACGTTGTGCGCTGGTTTGATACGCCGCATCTGCCGCACGCGTGGGAGTGCGGTTATCTGATGGAAGAACAGACCGGCACGCTGCTGTGCGGCGATCTGTTCACGCAGCCGGGGACTGGTGAAACGCCGCTGACTGAAGCCGACATCCTCGCGCCGAGCGAAGCCTTTCGTCGTCAGATGGATTATTTCTCGCATACCAGCAGGGCCGCCGCGATGCTTGAGCGGCTGGCTTCGGCGCGACCGACGACGCTCGCCTGCATGCACGGCAGCGCGTGGCACGGCGACGGCGCGAGGCTGCTGCGCGAATTGTCACAGAGCCTGCAGGAAGGCTGAGCGCAGGTTTTGAAATTCTGCCGCCGGCGTCGCCGCTCCCGGACAGCTTCTCAAATCGGGGCAGTGCAATGATCTGAATCTTGCTGTGCTGCCCCGGTTGTTGATGGCCTGAATAACTCCCGGTTCAGAATTTCTGTTAATCGTTCAGCGCGGCCTGCCGTTTATGCAGCAGGAGGCGACGATGACTGAACCGGCAATTGAAACGACATCACTGACCCGCCGCTTTGCGAACCGCACGGCAGTTGATGAACTGAATCTGGCCGTGCCGCGGGCCGGAGTTTACGGCTTTCTCGGCCCGAACGGCGCAGGCAAAACCACGACAATTCGCATGCTGCTCGGACTCATCCGGCCTGATGCCGGCGCCGTGCGATTGTTCGGAGAACCGCTGGACCAAAGGCGCCTGGCGCTGATGCGCCGTGTTGGCGCGCTGGTCGAAACGCCTTCGCTGTACCCGCACCTGACCGGAACTGAAAACCTGGAAGTGACGCGGCGACTGCTGGGTGCTGATCGCAAGCTGACTGAGCGCGCGCTCACGATTGTGAAACTGACCGAAGACGCCCGGCGCCGGGTGCGCGAATATTCGCTTGGGATGCGGCAGCGGCTGGGCCTGGCGCTCGCGCTGCTCAATCAGCCTGAACTGCTGATCCTCGATGAACCGACCAACGGGCTGGACCCGGCGGGCATTCACGAAATGCGCGATCTGATTCGTCGCCTGCCGGTTGAATTCGGCATCACGGTTTTTCTTTCCAGCCACCTGCTCGGCGAAGTCGAACAGATCGCCAGTCACATTGGCATCATTCATCAGGGCCGGTTGCTGTTTCAGGGCACGCTGGCCGAACTGCAGGCGCAGCGACAGGAACATCTGCTGATCGGCGTGCATCAGCCCGAAGCCGCGCTGCGCTGCCTCGCCGCCGCCGGCTGGCACGCTGAGCCGCGCGCTGACGGATACCTGAACGTTGCGGCCCTGACGCGTGAAGACGCGACCTGCATCAATGCGCTGCTGATCGGTCAGCATCTTGAAGTCTTTCACCTGGCGCTCGCGCAGGCCTCACTTGAAGACATCTTTCTGACGCTGACGAATGACGATGGGCACAGGAGGGCCGCGTGATGATGCTGGCGCGCACGCTGTCGGCTGAACTGCTGAAACTGAAACGCACGCTCGCGTTTCGCATGATTCTGGTAGCGCCGCTGCTGGTGGCGACCCTGCAGTTTTTCGTGTTGTGGAATCAGAAGCGTTACCCGGACGACTTCAAACTGTGGGCGGGGCTGCCGCGCAGTGCGCTGAGTTTGTGGGCGATCTTTATGCTGCCGCTGTTCATCACGCTCGAAACGGCGCTGCTCAACGGGCTGGAGCATGCAGAGAAACAATGGAAGCACCTGTTCGCGCTGCCGGTGCCGCGTTACACCATCTATGTGGCAAAGCTGATGACGGTGCTGGCCATCACGGCCCTGGCGACGCTCGTGCTGTGCGGGCTGATTGTGCTGAGCGGCGTGGCGCTCACGCACCTGCGCGCTGAACTGGCGGCGGCGGGCGCGATTCCGTACTGGTGGATTCTGAAACATGCCGGGCTGATCTGGCTGGCTTCGTGGCT
>CAYWDW010000484.1:0-4988 GCA_964457105.1 uncultured Heliobacteriaceae bacterium | reverse complement strand
AATCCGGGGTCACCTACCTTGCCACCAACGATGACGACTTCGATTCCATTCCCGGCTTGATTGTCTGCGAGCCTGCCCGCAAGTAATCCAGTTTCAAAGCGTCTTGAGGAACGCAATCAGCGCGCGCTTATCTGCTGCCGACAATTGTAATCCAAACTCATGCCCTTTCACCGCGCGCGTCCTGACGCCATATCCGACAAAACCTGTCGGCGCGTAATCGTCCTTCAACCGCTTCGGATCGAACCAGTCTTCGAGCGTGGCGACGGAGCCGTTATGCTCGAACGAGCCACGATACCAGACGCCTTTGAGCGAAGGCACTTTGTAATAGCCCGTGCCGCGCCGCGTCGTCAGCGCCAAACGCGGGTCAGTCCCCACAGACATGGGCAGGATGTCGTATTTCTTTTTGTGTTCCGGCGGCACGGTGAAACCGTCAACCGGCGTGAGTTTGTTGTTCGTATAAAGCGGCGGCGTATGGCAACTGGCGCAAGCCTGGCTTTGGAAAACCTTCTGTCCACGCTCAGCGAGCGCGTCGAATTTGTTGGGATTCGGCGGCGGCTTGAGCGAGTAAACATACATCGCCAGCGCATACAGTTGCTCGTCACTGTAACGTGATTGTGTGGAGGGATCAGGCAGCGTGTGAAAATCTTTCCCGGCAGGAATGAATCCAGCATAGCTCCCCAAATCGTCACCGCCCTGATTCAAGGCGGCATAGCGCATCATGTCTACGAGGCTGCGGTGTAATTGCAGCCCCGTGCGGTCAAGGTATTTTCGTTCTTTGACTCCGATCAGGTCAGGAATTTGTACTGGCTGGTCAGAACTCGTGCGATGACGCGCCGCCACGCCGGGCGGAATCGCGTAATGCCTGCCAACAATTTCGGCCAGCGACCATTGCGCCAGATTCGCTTGTGGATCAGGCTTGATCCACGGGGCGGCAAACAGGCCACGCAGAATTCTTCGTGCATTTTCCACGCTCCCGTCCTGCTCCATCTCGAAAGCAAAATCACGGTCAAACGAGGGGTTGCCCTGTGCGCCTTTCAGGATCGCGCCGTCCGGCATTACGCGAGTGTGACATGACGCACAAGAGCGCGTGCCACGTTCTACTTTACCTTTTTCCCGGACGATGTATTGATCGTAAGGGTACAGGCCATCTTTCGTCAGATGCGTGCCAATCTTTTCGTACCATTTTGGATTAAAGGTCTGGTAGCCCGGCGTCACAACACGGAAACCAACTGGCGCATGAAAGACGATCTCGCCCGCCTTGATCCAATCGGCTTCGGTCTTGAGCTTGCTCGCGTCAAAGATAATTTGCGGCTCCTGTTTTTTCAGCCAGTCCAGATAGCCGGGCGGCTCTTTGCCGGGCGCGTAAATCGGATACGTCCTGTAAATTTTTCGCACCGGAATCTGGTAGTAATAATCCGCGCTGATGTGTTTGGGTGAACCGATGGGATCGGCCAGCGGAACTTCCAGTTCTTCCATCTCGGCGTCAATCCATGTTTTGGGAACGTCGGGTTTCCAACTTTGCTTCGCTTGTTGCGCGCTGCTTTGATGAGCGAAGAGCGCAAAGCCCACGAACAGCAGAAAGATCAGGCCATAGAATTTCAGGTTGTGATTTTTCATAGGAGAATCATCAGAAATTGCCCAACAGAAATTGATGCTACGTTTCTTTGCCGCATACGCGGCGAAAACAGTGACTTACTCCCAGTCTTTCTTGAGCCTTAAATCTTCGATGCGGTAAGCGTGTTGCATCTCGTGCAGCAGCAATTGCCGAAACATGATCCAGACCGAGTAATGACTGAACTCTGGATGCGCCGCTGTCCGTTGCCAATCGGCTTCAGCAAGCTGCTGCAATCGCTCGACCAGGCGCGCGCGTTCGCACGCATACAAGGCCAGCGCTTCGTCCAGATCAACGTTGAGCAACGCGCCCGCTTCCTCTTCCGGCGAAGCCGATATCGGCGCGATTGGGGGCGCGGGATCAGAAAGCATCAGCTCCAGACGTGCGAGATACGGCACGTGTCCCGTCGTAATGTGGCAGGCGTGTTCGTGCGCTGACCATTTGTTTGGACTGGGGCGACGCTTCAGATTTTGCGGCGGCACTTCGCGCACGAGGCCAATAATGATTTCAGGCGCGGCAGCTAAAGCGGCTATCAGGGTTTGCGGATTATTCATAATTTTCGTTTCGTTGCGCCCGCACGGCTAACGCGAGGCCGGATCGTTGGCTTTGCAGGCGACCTGCACACGTTCGCGCTTCACGTCCCGCCGCCACAATTCACGCCCCGTTCGCGTGTCCAGACAGAACGTGATCAAGCGGTCGCCTTCGCTCGCTGTGCCGTAAAGCCGCACGCCTGCCACGACGGGCGATGATTGCCCATAAGGGATCGTCGCCTTCCACACTACGTTTTTGGTCGGCGAAAATTCGACGGGATCCCCTGTGGACGAATCCACCCCTGATCCATTCGGCCCGCGAAACTGTATCCACTGCGCGTCGGCGCGGCCACCGGTGGCGAGCAATAGAAAACAGCACGCAACAAAGACGAATAAACGATTCATAAAAATCTCTTTGGTTAATCCGGTAAATGTTTCTGCGGAGTGCCGGCGTCAAGTTGCCGCTGATAGTCCGCGCTGTCAAAGTGACCGTGCGAACTGGCAATCAGTCCGTCCGCGCCCATCTGCCAGACTTCAAACCCGCTGATGCGCACCGCGCGTCCGGTTCCTCCGGGGCCGGTGTTTGTTCCAACAAGCGTCCAGTGATAAATGGCGCAGTCAGCTTCAAGCTGCAATTCATCGAACAGCACCTGCAGATCGGGGAAAGCGGTCATGAAACTTTGCGCGACTTCGGTAATCGCCGCGCGTCCGACTGCCGGAGCCGCATCGTTGACCTGGAGCGAACCGTCTTCGGCAAAGAACGAAGCGACACGCGACGCATTCTGGCTGCACCACGCGGCGGTGTAGGCTGCCGCAAAATCCCGCAGGCCTGGAATCTGGTCAATTGTCTCCGGCATACGCAAATCTCCTGTTGGTATTGCCTGGCCACAGGTCGGTGCGTTCTTCAACCAGCCAAACGGTGGCGAAGAACGCACCGGCATTGCTGATGGCGCTCAATGATGGGCGCTGTCGCAGCCTTCAGGCGGTTAAGGATTGCTGCGCGATCAGCGTGTCCACATACTGCACGAAGCCAGTCACTTTGCCATCCCGCAGCTTCCAGACGTGTGCGAAATCAACCTGCAGGCTTTTGCCTGTGGCAATGGCCTTGCCGCTGTACTGGCCCAGCGCAACGATGGTCTCGCCGCCATCAATGAATTCCTGCGGCGTGACGGCAAAGCCTTCCCACAACGTGCCGAGCCGCATGAACACGCCTTCCAGCACGCCTTGCGGGCCGGTGTAGGTTCCGGCGAGCGGGAAGCCGTCCGCTTCTTTCCAGACGATGCTGGCGTCCATAATGCCCAGCACGCCGGGCACGTCGCCTTTGGCAAATGCTTCGTATGCGCCCTGAATGATGGTGAGATTACTCATCTGGTTTTCCTTTCGTGATGGGATCAGTCTTTTCAGACAGATGTTCTGATTGTTCTTTCAGGTCAATGTGCCATCGCGGACTGTAACCTGCATGCCCTGGCACATTGATCCGGATTATCGTGACACGCGAGTTGCAAATCAGCTTACCGCAGGCACAGCGTTCTTCGGAATAGCGACTGACTGCCCTTCCGGGATCAATGCTTCGGTGGCATCAATTCTGAGCCACATCACTGCGCCCAGGGCCAGCATCAGCGCGACCGGAAGCAGCGCGAGATCGTAACCGCCGAACCATTTGACGAAATACCCGAACGAGACTGAGAACAGAAAGCCGCCGACATTGGCGATCATATTCGTCAGGCCGAGAATGCCGCCGACATATTTTTTACTGATGTCAATGCTGACCGTGACCACGACGGTTTGCTGCAGGGTGATGCCAGCATAGACCAGGCCCAGGAAAAGCAGCGTCGCAAGTTTGTTCGTGGTCAGCATCGCGGCCACCAGACAAATCGCCGCGCCGCTCAGGCTGACGAGACCGACGCTGCGCCGCCCCCATTTCAAGCCCCAGCGTTTGACCAGCGCATCGCTGATGAACCCACCGCCCACATTCCCCAGCGCGCCGAGAATCGCCGGAGCGGTGGAAAGCAGCAGATCGCCTTCGCTGAAGCCGCGCGCCCTGACCAGCCAGGTATGCAGCCACGAAATGAAAAAGTAGAGCGCATACACGTAAGCAAACACGAGCGCCAGAATTGCCCACAGATTCGTGCTGCTCAGCGCCCTGCCCCACGGCAAATGATGATTGTCCGTGAACGATTGCACGCCGATTTCCTCAATTTCGGTTGGCGTCACTTCCGCTTTTTCGGCAGGCGTATCCCGAAACCAGCAGTACCACGCGACGCACCAGACGACGCCCACCGCGCCCAGGACATAAAACGAAGCGCGCCAGCCATAACGCGCCTGAATCGGCACAATGACAAGCGGCGCGATGGCTCCGCCTGCCTGCAAACACATCAGCGTCAATCCCATTGCGCGCGCCCGCTCCAGCACCGGAAACCAGCGCGACATCACGATGCACATATTCGGCACATACCCCGCCTCGCCTGCGCCGAACAAAAAGCGCGCCGCGAGCAGCGTCACATAGTTTGTCGCCATGCCCGTGAACGCCGTGAAGGCTGACCACCACAACACGATGCGCGTCAGCACGCGCCGCGCGCCGGTGCGGTCGCCGAGGCGTCCCGTCGGAATTTCAAAGATCGCATACGAGAGCGTGAAGATGCCGACGACCCAGCCCCACTGCTGCGGGCTGAGTTGCAGGCTTTCCTGAATGCGCGGCCCGGCGACGGAAATGGCAATGCGATCCAGATAGGTGAGCGCCGAGAGTAAGCACAGGAATCCCAGAACGCGATGACGATATTTCATAAGATTCACTCCTGTCCGGGCCGGTACCGGTCCTTAAAAGGTCACTCGTCGAAAGGCGGGCA
>CAYWDW010000483.1:0-4998 GCA_964457105.1 uncultured Heliobacteriaceae bacterium | reverse complement strand
AGGAACAGGTCGCGCAGCAGTGAATTCAGCAGCTCCAGCTTCTTTTCAAATTCATCGCGCTCCTGTTTGCCGAAATACTCAGCGGCCTTCAGCAGCCTGAAACGGTCGCGCCCGTCGGCCAGCAGTTCAATCAGGCCCAGCAGTTCGCGGCGTTCGCGGCGATATTCGGTAATGTCAATCGCCGTCGCCTGCCCGATGCGTCCGCCCGTCACCCGCGCCAGCAGCGCCGTATCGGGCGCGGGGCGTTTGTAATTTGCCGTCAGAAACTGCTCCATCTCAGCAACCGACAGCGGCCTGAAATTCAACCGCTGCGCCCGCGAGCGAATCGTGATCAGCAGCGCATCAGGACGCGACGAAACGAGGATGATGGTTGAAGTCGGCGGCGGCTCTTCGAGAGTTTTGAGCAGCGAATTGGCGGCCTCTTCGCGCAGTTTGTCGGCTTCGTCAATAATGAAAAACCGCTGGCGGCCTTCGCGCGGACGAAACTGAACCTCTTCGGCCAGTTCGCGGGTCTGCGCGATTTTGATGTAAACGCCGTCGGGTTTGATGGTGGTCACATCGCCATACGAACCGGCTTCGATGCGTTTGCAGGCCGGGCATTCATCGCAACTGTCGAGCGGATAACCGGCGCTGCCAGGTGTTGCCTGCTGACAGTTGGCGGCCTTTGCCAGCGTGAGCGCAAACTGTCGCTTGCCCACGCCTTCAGGTCCGGCAAACAGCAGCGTCGCGCCGAACTGCGCCTGACTGAGCAGGCGTTGCAGCACTTCCTTGTTGTGTTGATTGCCGATCAGGCTGGCGAAGGACATGACGGGAAATGAATATCAGATTTGCGACCTCAGATGAAGGCTTGCACAGCAGCGATGACCAGGTTGTGAACTTCATCAATTGAGCGGTCAGCCGGGATGATCCAGAACCGCTCAGGCTCGCGCCTGGCCATTTCCAGATAGCCGCGCCGGACGCGGTCGTGAAACTCCGCAGGCTCACGATCCAGCCGGTCAGCCTGCGCTTCGGCGCTCAGTTCATTGCCGCGCCGATTCACGCGACCAAGTCCGGTCGTCACATCCAGATCAAACAGCAGCGTCAGCTCAGGCTTCAAACCACCGGTCGCCAGTTCGTTCAGTTCAGCAATCAGCTTCAGGTCAAAGCCTCTGCCGTAACCCTGATAAGCCACCGTCGCGTCAGCATAGCGGTCGCTCAGCACGATGCGGCCCGCGGCCAGCGAAGGCAGCACCAGTTCGCGGACGTGTTGTGCGCGGTCGGCAGCATACAGCAGCAGTTCGGCCAGCGGCTCAACGTGACCGTGCGCCGGGTCCAGCAGCGCCGCGCGAATCAGCCGCCCCAGCGCGGTGCCGCCGGGCTGCCGCGTGGCGACAAAGGCCAGGCCCCGACTCGTCAGATAACTTTCAAGCAGCCGCAACTGTGTGGACTTGCCGCAACCGTCAATGCCTTCAAAGGTGATGAATTTGCCGCGTGTCATCTGGCAGACGTGTGAAACAGGACCTGCGCAGGGCGCGCTGGTCCTGATCCGGCTGACCAGCACCTGACGCGCCCTGCGCTGCTGTTACTGATTTGACGGTGCCGGATTGCCACCTGATGCGGGAGCTGGAGCGGGTGGCGCGGCTGGCGCAGACGGCGCGGCGTGCTGCTGATGCGCCCCGGAATACGAGTGCTGAATGCTGCCGCGCGGAATTGAAATGGTTGAAATGGCATGCTTGAAGATCAGTTGTTCCAGATTGCCTGATTCAAGCACGACTGAGAATTTGTCAAAGCTGCGAATCTTCCCGGTCAGCTTGACTCCGCCGATCAGGTAGATGGTGACATTGATCCGGTCTTTGCGAATCGTATTGAGGAACGCATCCTGAACGTTTTGTAAAGTTGTTGTGCTGTCCATCCCGAATCGCCTCTCTCTCGTGGAAGTTTTTTGTTTGTTAGTTCTTTGGTCAGCAACATCTTAACCGTGTTTATACTAACCGAAAGCGCAGACCTGTGGCCAGCAAATAATTAGCCGTCATCAGTCGCCTGCCCCTGCGCCCTGCCGCTGCCAGATTGATTTGGGCCGCCCCGTGCCGCCGCGTCTGACCAGGACGATTTCAGCCAGAATGGCCAGGGCAATCTCTTCCGGCGTCTGCGCGCCGATGTCGAGTCCGATGGGCGCGTGAACCTGTTCAAGCTGTGATTGCGCGATGCCATCCCGCAGCAGCATGGCGCGAATCGTGGCCGTGCGGCGACGGCTGCCAATCATGCCGATGTAGCGCGCCGGTTTGCCCACAACTTCGCGCAGACACATTTCATCGTGCTTATGCCCGCGCGTGACGATCACGACGTGCGAGGCCGGTGTGATGTTCAGCGAGCGCAGGGCTTCAGTGAAATCAGCCGCGATGAGGCGAATCTGCGGGTCAGGGAATTTATCCCGCGTCGCAAAATCAGCGCGGTCATCAATCACTGTGACCCCAAAGTTGAGCAGCCGCCCGGCCCGCGCGACAGCCTGCCCGACGTGACCGCCGCCGCACACAATCAGTTCAGGCACCGGGCGTGAAATTTCAAACAGCAGCCTGACCTCGCCGATGCGCTCAATCATTGCAGGCTGATCGTGAGCCGCCGCCATTTCGGTCAGGCGCGCAGTCGTGATCTCCTGGCGCTCATCGGCCAGCAGCATCAGCGCGTGCTGCGCGGCCATCTCATCAAGCTCCGCCAGGCCAAGCGTGCCAGCAAGTTCGCCGCTGTCGCTGACCAGCAGCCGCAGCGTTTCGCTGATCGCCTGCCCGGCTCGTTCAAGCAGCGTCACGATGGCCAGCGCGCGGCCCGCGTCGAGCGACTGTCTGATTGTTGCGCCAATCTCCCTGGCTGCCAGCGTCATTTCTGCCCCCACACTTCAATCAGCACTTCCATCTCGCCGCCGCAGATCATGCCTTCTTCATCGGGCGGCACGTCAGGCGCGTCGCGCAGCGTGAACTGACACAGGCGCGGTTTGTTGTCGCTGAGCGCCTCGCGGGCTTCGGCCCAGACATCGGCTTCGACACAGCCGCCGCCGACGGTGCCCATCATTCGCCCGTCATCAAAGACCAGCAGCTTCGCGCCCGTGCCCTGCGGCGTTGAGCCTGCGGTAGTGATGATCGTCGCGACAGCCAGACGCTGACCGGCGGCCTGCGCCTGTTCGATCTGTTCGTAAACTTCACTTTGTGTCAGTAACCCCACAGTTTCTCCTTGCTGGCTATCTCAGCCTCGAAAGCCGACTCATTGCGGATTGCTGATTGTCAGGGGATTTGCCTGAGGTAACTCCAGAGCTGCCGGGGACACGCTCCAGTGCGGCCCGCAGGATTTTCACAGCAGCTTCGCTCTGGCTACTTTCGTACCCGCGTTCGATCTGGCTGGCGAGTCCGCGGACCAGCGGCGCGTTGACCTGCGCGAGCCGCACGGCCAGTTCCCGCAATGTTTCCTGCTGACGCTCTGACAGCGCATCGAGCAGATCAATGATGACTTCTTCCAGCGTCTGCTGCGTCAGCCCGCGCAGGAAAATTCCATGCTCCTGCAGAGCCGTCGCCCAGTAATAAACCAGCATTGATCTGAGCAGCGGAGCGAGATGTTCCCAGGCCAGTTCGCCTTCCTGCATAATCCAGAAGAAGGCCAGGTAATATCGGCGCGCCGCAGTGTAGTTGTGATTGCGAAAATGCTGCCCCGCGCTGGAACAGCAGTAGACCGCTGCCCACCACAACAATTCATCCGGGCCATTCCCCGGCTCGCCGCGCCGGATCAGTTCCGCCAGCACCCTGAGCGCGCGCAACCCGGCTCTCGCCTTGCTGATAAAATCCTGAACGCTGCGGTCGCTCGCCTCCTGAAAAAGTTCCTCGGCAGCCGCCCGGCTGATTTCACCGGCGTTTTCCAGCGGCGCGGCGCGCAAATCCTCGCGCAGGACGGCAAGCGGTTCATCGGCCAGGGTCCGGTCTGCCGCGCCACAATCAGCCGCCCGGTATTCCCATCCATCCCTGACCGCGACGCCCTGTGCAACAAGGTCATTGAGCAGTTCCGCCGCGTCCGCTTCCTCTTCGGAAGAATACAACAGCGCAGAAACATCGGAAGCGTTCAGCCGCAGGTTGGCCTCGAGCAGTTTCCGCAGATAAACCTGATCGGCCTGCTGCGCGGCGATGACCGGATCAGACTGTGTCACCCGCTGGATGTATGAAGCCAGCGAAGGGCGCTCCGATCCGAAATCGAAAATCCCCGCGCGATAAGCCAGGCGCGCCGCTTCGCGCAGGTCAGCCGGTTGTCGCATGACGTTGAAATCATACCGCGACCTGAGCCGGTCAATCGCCACCTTGAGGAAGTGGCTGCCGGGCGCGACACTGAGCAGGTCGGCCAGCACCTCCCGCCGCAGGGCCGGGGCCAGCGGGCGCAGTGAAATGAAGGTCAGATAGCTCCGCAACCGGGCGGCACCGGAGAGCGCAGAAAAATCCGGCGTCTCGGTAAACAACGACTGCGCTGGTGGCACCGAACCCGCTGTCGGCAGCGGCCCCGTAAAACTGACCCGCCGCAGAACCGGTCTCGCTGAATCCGGTTCGGCAACCTTGTTTTCACTGACCGTCAGTTCCACCGCAGGCAGCGGCGGGATCTGGACCGGAGTAATGAGCGGGGGCACAGGGGCGCTGACTGGCGCAGCGTAAACCGGGGCGTTCTCAACTGCCTCGATCACACTCCGGGCGGTCTGGGGCTTCAGATTCTCGTAGCGTTGCGGCAGCAGATCGTCATAGAAGATGAACTCGTCACACGCGCTGACCAGCAGATCGCTGGTCGCAGCCTTGACCCCGACCCCGATGGCATACTTGCCGTACTCCCTGATCCGGGACATCAGGCTGGAAAAATCGCTGTCCCCTGAGACAATCACCACCACGTCAATATGGTGTTGCGTGAAGACCACCTCCATCACGTCAATGGCCAGCCGGATGTCGGCGCGGTTCTTGCCGCCCTGCTGGTAACTGTACGAATAAAGATGGACGAGTTCGA
>CAYWDW010000482.1:0-5002 GCA_964457105.1 uncultured Heliobacteriaceae bacterium | reverse complement strand
CAGTCCCGTGAGCATCACGATCACGTTGTAAACCGCCACGCCTGCGCCAAAGAGTCTGAAGCAGATGAAGAAAAGCAGTTCAGTGCCCGGCGTGGTGAGCTGAAAAAAGTCGCGGTAAATCACTTCGCCATCCAGCATCCGCAGCGCATTGTTGATGAAGATCGTGCCATCGCCCGGCAACGCCAGCGGCGTCTGTGGCAGCAGAAAAAGCTGAAGGTAGAGACTCGCAAAACAGACCAGCAGAAAGCCGATAACCGGCAGCGCAGGTAAGCTGATGGCTGATGGGAAAATATGCGGCCTGAGTTGTATAGGCAGTCTTTGCCAGAATCTTTTCCGCCGCGAAATCAACATTCGGATTTCTCCGCCACTGTTTCAGGTGCAGATCGTTCACAGGCTCGCGTGCGGCGGGCCTGCGCGCAAAAAGCCATGGGCAAGGTGAGCCTCAGAATTATCCGGGCAGGCTTGTTTCCGGCGAGTTGTTCGAGAACAATGCTGACGACACAAATGAAGCGGGCGTATGCTACTACCGCCATGCAGGGCATTCAAGACGCCATCACACAGGGCTGAAAACCATCATTCAGGGAGAACAGCATGAATCCATACCGCAGTTGGATTGAAGGAAAAGACGCCATGACCGTAGTCGCTGAGACGCCGGGCCGGGTGCGTGAACTTTGCGCGCGCATTGGCGCTGAAGGCATGAGTCAGCCCTGGGCGCCGGGCAAATGGACGATCCGGCAGATCGTCTCGCACCTGGCGCAGGGTGAAATGATGTTTGGCGCACGCTTTCGTTACGCTGTGACGCTGGACGATTATGTGGTTCAGCCGTTCGATCAGGATCAGTTGATGATGTGCGAACCGGTGCCGGATGACGATCAGGCGCTCGAAGCCTTCTGCGCCATGCGGGAATGGAACCTGGCTTTCTGGCGCAGCCTGAATGAGGCCGACTGGGCGCGCGTGATGAAACACCCGGACCTCGGCGACGTGACCGTCCGTGAACTGCTGGAAATAACGGCCGGACACGACCTCAATCACCTGTCACAACTGCTGTCAGCAAGTGCGGGAAAGTAGCTGATTGACGCTGCCCGGCAGGCTCCGGCGCGCCGGAATCATCGTGGTTGCACGCCTGTTCCGGCGTGGTGTATCATCGCGGCGCGTCGAAATCGCACCGTTATCAACCGCCGGTCAGGCCCGCCTGACACCCGCTCTCAGGCAATTCAGACTCGCAGGATCTTTCGAGGAGCCATTCAAAGATGTCCATTCGCAGCAAGCTGTCGCTGATTACCGTTTCCGCTCTGGTCGCCGTTCTGGCTGTGGTTGGCGGAATGCTTTCCAGTTCCAACAGCCCGCTCGTGCGCGCCATTGCTGATCCGGGGCCGTATCCGCAGATTCGCATCTTCGAGGAAGTCGTTCATCACATTCAGAATGATTACGTCGAAAAGCCGGATCTCGAAAAGGTTCGCATCGGTGCCATGCGCGGGCTGACCGAAGGCCTTGATCCGTGGAGCGCCTACCTGCTGCCGATCCAGGTGAAAGAATACCAGGCCAATAAAAACAGTACTGACACGACCGGCATTGTGCTGGGCCTGATGAGCAATTTCGGTTACGTCATCACCACGATTCCCGGTTCTCCGGCAGACAGGGCAGGCATCAAGGCGGGCGACGTGATCGAATACATCGAAGGCCACGCGACGCGCGATCTGGATTTATATGATATGCGCGCGCTGATGCTTGGCGCGCCCGGAACGAGCGTGGAACTCTCGGTCTTTCGGAACGGGCGCAGCGAAAAGATCAAAATTGCTCGCGGCCCGGTCAGCAGTCCGGCGCCTGAAGTCAAATCGCTGGATCAGCAGATCGGCTATGTGAAAGTGCCGGTGCTGAGCGCCGGTCAGTCTGAAGCGGTGGGCAATGCCATCCGCAGCGCCGTCAAAAAAGGCGCGCAGAAAATCATTCTCGACCTGCGCGGTTCAGCCGGTGGCGACCTGAAAGAAGGTGTGACCGTCGCCAATTACTTCCTGAAGTCAGGCGCGATTTCAAAAACTCTTGGTCGGGGCGGCAAGGTGCTGGCGACTTATGAGGCCAAACCCGAACTGATGATTACCGAACTGCCGGTGGCTGTGATCGTGGATCAGACAACTGCCGGAGCGGCTGAGATCGTGGCTGCCGCAATTATGGAAAATCAGCGCGGCGATGTGGTCGGCAGCCGCACGTTCGGCGTCGGTTCAGAGCAGGAACTTTTCCCCTTGCAGGACGGTTCGGCCTTCCTGCTGACGACAGCGCGTTACGCTTCGCCGACCGGGAAGATTTTCATTACCGACGGGGTCGTGCCCAACAACGAAGTCAAACGCTCGGAACTGGCTGAGGTCGTGACGCCGGACGACAACGAAGATCAGCCGCAGGCTCAGTCGCAGAACAAGTCCGGCGCGACGACTTCGCCCACACCCGCGGCGGCATCAACTCCGGCACCGACAGCGCCAAAGCAGGCCGAAGATATTCTGCTCAAAAAAGCCATTGAACTGCTCAACAGCGGTAAAGCGAAAAAACGCGCTGCCTGAGTCCTGGCTTAAACAAAATTTTGCTGTTGCCTGAACCCTGCGACCCCGAAGTCGCAGGGTTTTTTTATTCAACAGGCATTTTGTTGAACGAATATTACGAACTTTGAAATATACTTAGCAGGGTTGAACCCATTTAATTGACATTCAAATTAACAAATTGTATAAGGCTAAGCGTATTCACTGGGTAGCTTTTGTATTCACTTCCCTCAACTGAAACTTTAAGGAGAAACCCATGAACAAGAGCCACCTGATTGAAAAGGTAGCGAAGGAAGCTGGAATTTCGAAAGTTGCCGCTGACAAAGCGATTGACTCGGTACTGTCGGGAGTAAGCGAAGGGTTGATCAAAGGTGAGCGGGTGACACTAGCCAATTTTGGTACTTTTTCTCTTGGCGAGCGACGGGCCAGATCAGGGCGGAATCCTCAGACCGGGGAACCGATCAGGATTGAGGCCAAAAGATTTGTCCGATTCACCACCGGCAAGAAGCTGAACCGGCAGGTCAATGGCAGAAAGAGGCAGCGAGAACACTGACCTTCCGGCTGACAACTCACCCAACGAATCATTCCTCTCGCCATCAAAGCTTAACGGAATCAAGGCAGCGACCCCGACGCTGCCTTTCTTATTGGGCTTCGTCAGCCGGGCCTCAGTTTACAGCGGGATGTTGCCGTGTTTGCGCGGCGGGTTCTGATCGCGCTTGTTCTCAAGCAGTTTCAGGGCGCGAATCAGCTTGCGGCGGGTCAAGCGTGGCTCGATCACTTCATCAATAAAACCGCGTTCAGCCGCGACGTAAGGCGAGGCGAACTTGTCGCGGAACTCTTCGATTCTGGTTTTGCGGGCCGCTTCAGGGTCCGGCGCACTCGAAAGTTCGCGGCGATAAAGCACGCCGACTGCGCCTTCAGCGCCCATCACCGCGATTTCAGCCGTCGGATAAGCAAAGTTGATGTCAGTGCGAATGTGCTTCGATCCCATGACGCAGTAGGCACCGCCATAAGCCTTGCGCGTCACCACCGTGATTTTCGGCACCGTCGCTTCAGCGTAGGCGTAAAGCAGCTTTGCCCCGTGACGAATGATCCCGCCATATTCCTGATTGACGCCGGGCAGAAAGCCGGGCACGTCCTCAAACGTGATGATCGGGATGTTGAAGCAGTCGCAGAAGCGCACGAACCGCGCGCCCTTCACGCTCGCGTCAATGTCGAGTACCCCGGCCAGAAACGTCGGCTGATTGGCCACGAGGCCGACCGGCTGGCCGTTCAGGCGGGCAAAGCCGATGACAATGTTGCGGGCGAAATGTTCCTGCACTTCAAAAAAGAAACCGTTATCAACCACCAGGTTGATGATGCGGCGAATGTCGTAAGGCTGATTCGATTCCGCCGGGACAATGCTGTTGAGCGCCACTTCGTCGCGTTCAATCGGGTCGTCGCAGGCGATGCGCGGCGGATCATCGAGATTGTTCGAGGGGATAAACGACAAAAGTTCGCGGATCAGGCGCAGGCAGTCGGCTTCTGATTCAGCCGCAAAATGCGCTACGCCGCTCGTCTGATTGTGCGTCATCGCGCCGCCGAGTTGTTCCTTGGTGACTTCTTCGTGCGTCACGGTTTTGATGACATCGGGGCCGGTGATGAACATATAACTTGTGTCCTTCACCATAATCGTGAAATCAGTGATGGCCGGTGAATAGACCGCGCCGCCCGCGCACGGCCCCATAATCGCCGAAATCTGCGGCACAACGCCTGAGGCCAGCGTGTTGCGCAGGAAAATGTCGGCATAACCGCCGAGGCTGACAACGCCTTCCTGGATGCGCGCGCCGCCCGAATCGTTCAGGCCAATGACCGGCGCGCCGACCTTCATGGCGAGATCCATCAGCTTGACGATCTTCTGCGCGTTGGTCTCCGAAAGCGAGCCGCCGAAGACCGTGAAATCCTGAGCGAAGACGAAGACCTCGCGCCCGTCAATCAGGCCGTGTCCGGTGATGAACCCGTCGCCGGGATACTGAATCGAACCGAGACCGAAATCGGTGCAGCGGTGCGCCTTGAGTTTGTCGAACTCCTCGAACGTGCCGTCATCGAGCAGAAATTCGATGCGTTCACGCGCCGTCATCTTGCCTTCAGCGTGCTGGCGCGCAATGCGATCCTCGCCGCCGCCCGCTTCCGCCGCCCTGTTCCTGTCGCGCAGAAGTTGCAGTTTGTCTTCGATCATCGAATGCCGTCTCTGTCTGGTGATGGATTATTGAAGCTGTAAATTGAGCCTGGATAGTAGCACAGCCGCTCATCACTGCAAGAGCCGCCCCGGATGCGCATAAACAAGGAGCAACCAGGGAGCGCATAACCAGGGAGCAAACAAGGAGCGCATAAATAAGGAGCGCATAAACACGGAGCGCAGGCGTCCCGCCTGCTGTTCTTTCGCAACGAGTAGCTCCAGAAGCCAAAGCAGAACAGCAGGCGGGACGCCTGCG
>CAYWDW010000481.1:0-5021 GCA_964457105.1 uncultured Heliobacteriaceae bacterium | reverse complement strand
CCTGAGCTGACAAATTACCACGGATTGGGTACATCACAGCGAAATCACACCCATTAATGTGCTGTTGGGCTGGAAGGTGCGGAGCCAGAGCGCGATGCCAAGATATATTCCTGGGACAGGATCGCTTTTACAAGAAAAGGTTGTGAGTTCTATTACGGCAAGAGACTTCAATGAGAAGCAGGTAAAGATTGACTGTGCAAATACTGGCAAGCCAACTATACTTTATGTCTTTGCCCCTGACTGTCGCTGGTGTGAGGCAAACCTGAACAGTATAAGAACAATAGCCAGACTCCGCGGTGGTTCTTATCGTTTCATCGGCCTTTCATTGAGTGAAGATGGCTTGCGGGAGTATGTGGATAGATCCAAATTTACTTTTCCTGTGTACAAAGGGCTGTCACAAGAAGCTATCATTATGCTGGGCCTTGGATATACGCCACAAACAATCATCCTATCTCCTGAAGGAAAGGTCCTGCGAAACTGGATTGGGGCATATGAAGACGCTCTCCGCCCTGAAGTTGAAAGGTATTTTGGGATTGATCTGTCAGATGTCTCGCCTCGGAAAGGAGAGGAACGACAGGAAAGGAGTGAAGGGCATTGTGTTTATTGTACTGATGGAGGGGTAATTTATTCGCCGGGGGCCGTGATCAGAAAAACTACAGGTGACAAGCATTGTAGAGATGATGGGCGCTGGACTCAGTTGTGAGGACTTATCTGTAGAACCAATGCATCCCGACTCTGCCTTAACCCTGCCCGGAACCCAGAGGACAAAGAAAGTCTGAATCGTTTATGAAAAGTATTTGGCAAGACCTGCGCTACAGCCTGATGAGCCTTTACAGCAGACCCGGCTTCAGTCTGACCCTGACTGGTATTCTGTGTCTGGGAATCAGCAGTGTGACAGTGATGCTGACGCTGATTCAGAGTGTGCTGCTGAATCAGTTGCCATTGAACGGGTCGGAGCGTCTGGTCATTGTGTCGGGCGCGGCTGCGCCGCCTGGCGGTGATGCTTTGGAGTGGTGGAGTCAGAATGAATCCTTCACCGGCCTGTGCCAGTACCGCGCGGGTGGCGTCAATCTGGCTGATGAAAGCAATCCGGTCCGTGTTTCAGCAGCAGTCATCTCAGCCAGTTTTTTTTCAGTCTTCGATGTCAGACCACAGCAGGGGCGACCATTTCAGGCAGATGATGAAACGCCGGGCGGCAATCGGTCAGTTATCGTCAGCCATCGTTTCCAGGTCGGCCATTTCAGGCAGGACGACAAGGTGATTGGCGCGACCCTGACGCTGAATGGAATGACGCATACGGTGATTGGGGTGATGCCTGCTGAGTTCAGTTACCCTGGCCGCACGGACCTCTGGATTCCACGAGCCGCAGGCGAGGCCGGGCTTGAACTCGGTAGTGATGAGCAGACTGAAGGTGAGCTTCCATCATCACTCAGGTTCAGAATGATCGGACTGCTGCGGCCAGGCGTCAGTCCGGCGCAGGCGCAGGCCCGGCTCAACGCCTTGTTCATCAGGTTACAGGAACTTTCCGCCAAAGCCGGACTGAATCCCGGGGCGGGGGTGAAACTGACTCCGCTGAAAGAGGTCTACGTCAGGGATTTCAGAACTGCTTTCTGGAGCCTGCTGGCTGGTGTTGGTCTGCTGCTGCTTGTGGCGTGTGCCAATGCCGCCAGTCTGCTGGTGGTGCAGTCAGTCAGGCGACGAAAAGAGATTGCGACGAGGCTTTGTTTCGGAGCGAGTCTGCAGCGTGTGGCGCGGCAGTTATGCATTGAAGGCTTGCTGCTGGCGGCGCTCAGCGGAATGGCGGGCGTGCTGCTTTCAGTCTGGCTGGTTGATCTGATTCGGATGATCTGGGCCGGGGTTGTGCCGAGACTTGCTGAAGCGCGCATCAGTCTGCCTGTGCTTTTGATGACGCTGGCCGTGTCGGCGCTGGCCGGACTGAGTATTAACCTGTCGCCTGTGCTGATGGTGCACTCAATCAATCTGGTTGAGGTGCTGAAGGAAGGCGGCAGTAAAACGTCGCTCAGCCTGAGCCGCAGAATCAGGCACGCCCTGGTGGTGATCGAAATCGCGCTGACGCTGGTGCTGTTGGTTGGCGCGGGGCTGGCCATCCGCAGCTTTATCCGCCTGACCGATGTTGACCCCGGCTTTGATTCGGCGCAGGTCCTCACCGCCAGCATTGCCTTGCCAAAAGCAAAATACGGCTCACCGCCAGCCGCAGAAAAGCCGACTCAGTTTCCCGCCTCGGCAGTTCATCAGCGATTGCAGGAAGAAGTCAGAAGCCTGCCGGGAGTTATTGCCGTTGGGAGCGTGAGTCGGCTTCCGCTGAGCAGTTCGGTTGCTTCAACCTGGGTTGAAGTCCCAGGTACACCGGGATGCCTGGCTGCTTTTTCAAGTCTCAGCGGCGATTATTTCAAGGCCATGGGGATTCGCCTCATCGGTGGGCGTGCTTTCACCGAACACGATTCAGCAATCGCCCCCAAAGCTGTCATCATCAGTGAAACTCTGGCCCGTCAGTTCTGGCCGGGCAGTAATCCGGTAGGGCAAACGTTACTGATTTCCGGTGAATCCGCGGCCAGAGAGATTGTCGGAGTGGTGGCGGATGTCAGACAGGGCGAATTGAATAAAGCCCCTGAGCCGCAGCTCTACCTGCCTTACAGCCAGCCTTTCCGCGGGCAGCCACCACCGCTGAATATGTTGCTGGTCATGCGCACCAGCACTGATCCGAATGCGGTGATTGGAGAATTGCAAAACAGAATTGCCGCGCTGGACCAGACTCTGCCGCTTTTCAATGTCAGAACCATGGACGAAGTGATTTCCGCTTCCGCCTCCGCCTGGCGCTTTCGCGGCATTCTCGCGGGCAGTTTTGCGCTGGCGGCATGGCTGCTTGCGCTGGCGGGAATCTACAGCGTGGTTGCTTATTCTGTGGCCGCACGAACTCAGGAAATCAGCATCCGCCTGGCTTTGGGCGCAATGCCCGGAAACATTCTGGTCATGGTGTTACGTGAAGCGGCGGTGCTGTTACTCACTGGAGTGGTCATTGGCGCGGTGGTGGCCATGGGACTGAGCCGTTATCTGGCCAGCCTGCTCTATGGCATCAATCCTGCGGATCAGGTGACTCTCCTGGGCGCTGTCCTGGTCATCGCCGCCGGGACCTTGCTGGCCGCTATCGTTCCTGCGTGGTCAGCCTGTCGGACGAATCCGGCCAGTGCGCTGCGAAGTGAATGATTCGTCAGTCGTGGTTACTCAGAAGACCGGCTCAGCCAGTGTCGCCAGAATTTTTGCTGAAGCCTGCTCGACATCGGCGTGCAGCGAGTGGCCGTGCGCGTCCATTGTGACAATCGCGGGAAAGTCAGTTACGCGCAGGCGCCACATCGCTTCGGGAATGCCGAATTCGAGCAGCTTTACGTCCAGCACTTCGTTGATGCACTGCGCGTAATACTGCGCTGCGCCGCCGATGGCGTTCAGGTAGACTGCGCCGAAATCCTTCATCGCGGCCAGCGTCTGTTTGCCCATCCCGCCTTTGCCCATCACTGCGCGCACGCCGTAGCGTTTGATGATTTCGCCCTGATAAGGTTCTTCGCGGATGCTCGTCGTCGGCCCGGCGGCGGTGATTCGGTAATGGCCGTTTTTCAGCACGACGGGGCCGCAGTGATAAAGCACTGCGCCGTTCAGGTCAGCCGGCGAATCGTGTTTCATCAGGTAAGCGTGAACGGCATCGCGGCCTGTGAACATTTCGCCGGAAATCAGCACGATGTCTCCAACTTTCAGTTCGCGCATCTGCGCTTCGGTGAGCGGCGGACGCAGAATTTTTTCATGGCCGGTGCGCACAAAACCGCCGTCGCGCGCCATCGTGATGGCCGGTTGTTTGTCGTCACGATAAAGCCAGCGTCTGATCGCGCCGGTCTTTGCGTCAAGCACGACGCCGAGCCGTCTGAAGGCCCAGCAGTCATAGGCGACCGAGACAAAGAAGCTCGCGGGCAGACGATTGAGCACGCCGATCTTGCAGCCGATCAGCGTCACGCCGCCGCCAAAGCCCATCGTGCCGATGCCGAGCGTGTTGGCCGTCTGCATCACGTAATCTTCAAGCTTCGAGAGTTCAGGAATCGGATTGACATCATCGAGCGTGCGGAAGAGTTGTTCCTTCGCGTGCTGATAACCCGTCGTGCGATCACCGCCGATGCAGACGCCGACGGCTCCGGCGCTGCACCCCTGACCCTGTGCCTGCCAGACCGCGTGCAGGATGCATTTGCGCACGCCGTCAAGGTCGCGGCCCGCCTTGCCCAGGTGCGGCAGTTCCATCGGCAGCGAATACTGAATGTTTTTGTTCTCGCAACCGCCGCCCTTGAGCAGCAGCTTCACTTCAATTTCGTCATCGTTTTCCCACTGCTCGAAATGCATGGTCGGCGTGCCGGGGCCGAGGTTGTCGCTGCTGTTGGCGCCGGTCAGCGAATTGACGGAATTGGTGCGCAGCTTGCCGCGCTTTGTCGCTTCGGCGATGGCGGCTTTGATCTCGCGCTTCATGACGATCTGATTGGCGCCGACGGGAGTTTTGATTTCAAAGGTTGGCCAGCCGGTGTCCTGGCAGATCGGGCCTGCCTTGTCGCTGGCCATGTCAATGTTGGTGGCGATGACGTTCAGGGCCTGCAGTGAGCGTCCGCTGTCGCTGTCCATGGCGCGCTGCATGGCGCGGCGCACGTCGGGCGGCAGGTTCGTTGAGGTGTGCGTAATCAGTTGCAGCATACTTTCCTGAAAGGCTTCCATGAGTATTTTCCTCGCTGATGAAAAAGATTTCGGATCGTTGATTGCACGACGGATTGCAGGTAATTTACCACATCGGCAGGCTGAATGAAGATCACAACCTTTCCTGCAACGGGCCAATGCGCATGACTCCTCGTTTTTCGCGTCCGGTTGAAATCATCAGCATCGTTCTGATGCTGGTGCTGGGCACGCTTTTTCTGCTCCGGCTGGCTTACCTGCCCATCCAGGTTTCGACTCCGGTCGGGATGATTTATGTGCTGGCC
>CAYWDW010000480.1:3089-5021 GCA_964457105.1 uncultured Heliobacteriaceae bacterium | reverse complement strand
GACCGGCTCGAATTCGCCTTCCTGCAACACGCGCAGCAGTTTCACCTGCGTTTCGAGCGGCAGTTCACCGACTTCATCCAGAAAGATCGTCCCGCCGTCAGCCAGTTCAAAACGTCCGGTGCGTTTGTCGAGGGCGCCGGTGAAGGCGCCCTTGACGTGGCCGAAGAGTTCGCTTTCAACCAGGCCCGCTGAAATGGCTCCGCAGTTGACCTTGACGAGCGGGCGATTTTTGCGCGGGCTGCGGTCGTGAATGGCGCGGGCAATCAGTTCCTTGCCGGTGCCGGTTTCACCCAGAATCAGCACGGTGACATCGGTCGGCGCCACACGTTCGACCTGTTGCAGCACCGCGAGCAGCGCGGGACTGCTGCCAACGATTTCATCAAAGTTGTGTTCGCGGCGAATCTCTTCCTGAAGGTAGATGTTTTCAGCGTGCAGGCGATTCCTGAGTCGCTCGACTTCGGCCAGCGCCGATTTCATTTCGTCATAGAGCCAGACGTTTTCGAGCGAGATCGCGGCCTGCGCGGCCAGCAACTGACAAATCAGCGTGCGTTCGGGCGTGAAAGCTCCGGCGGCCTGGTTGTTTTCCAGATACAGCACGCCCGTCAGCCGTCCCTGATTGAGCGCCGGAATGCACATCACCGAACGCGGCTGCCGCTCAGCGATGTACGGGTCAGCGCCGTAGCGGTCATCGCGCGGCGCATCGGCCAGCACAATGCTTTCCTGCGTGCGGCGCACGTAGTTGATGATGCTCGCGGGCAGGTTGCGCGCCTCGCTGAGCGGGATGGCGTCGTGCAGTTTGATGTCGGCAGCGTCCGCCAGACCGGCGGCCCGCACAAACGATTCGCCATCGCGCTCCAGAATCAGACAACCGCGTTCGGCTCCGGCATTCTCAAGCGCAATCCGCATCAGTCTCGCCAGCAGTTTCTCAAGTTCAAGTTCGCCGGCGATGGCCTGCGCCGCTTTCATCACGCTGACCAGATCGAGCGCGACCGGCGCAGGCTGAGGTGCGGGCTGTGTGGCTGCGGTCTGTGTGACTTCGGCTGACCAGGCGGGCCAGGCGTCAGCGGCGCGTTCCGGCCAGGGCGAATGCTGTTTGTGCAGCGCGGCAACTTTGGCGGTGGCGCCCCATTGCGCATAACAGGCGCGGGCTTCAGCCAGAAATGCCGCCGCGATTTTGTGCTGACCGCGCTGCTGCCAGCAGGCGGCGCACAGTTCACAGGCCAGCGCCTGATACTGAATCGCGCCGGTCTGTTCGGCCTCACTCGCCGCGCGCTCATAAAGTTCGAGGGCCGACAGTTCACGCCCCGCGAGGCGCTCGAGTTCCGCCGTCAGCAGCCGCGCCTGACAGCCGTAATTTTCAGGACAACTTTCAGCCAGCACAGTGAACATCCGGCGTGCTGATTCAAGCTCGGCCAGATATGTTTTTCGTTCGTCATCGCTCGCGCCGGGATAAGCGGCGGCCAGCGTCAGTCCGTTCCAGAATTCAAAAATTACCGGCCAGATCGTGCCTTCAAGCTGAGGCACGATGCTGCGCCCGATCCTCGAAGCCGCCAGCGCGCCTGCGATGTCACCGCACAGATAACCAAGCTGCAGCTTCGTGACGGCATAACAGATCAGGAAAAACGAATTGTCGCGATACCGGCTGACATACTGCTCTTCGTCAAACTCGTCATCCGAGAGCGACGCGGGCGCCTGCGTTTCACCACGCAGGGCGCGCGCCCAGTTGAGCAGCACTCGTTGCCCATCACCGACGCTCGCAACTTTCAGTTTTTTGAAAAGCGCCAGGTTGGGCGTGTAATCGCGGATGAATTGCGCCAGGTCGCGCGTGATCGCAATCGCCACCCACGTTTCAGTGAAGGCGCCGTAAATGCCGTAAGTGAAATCACCCGTCTCAAAGCCGCTGCGGCTGGCTTCGCGGGCATACGGGAGGCA
>CAYWDW010000480.1:0-3079 GCA_964457105.1 uncultured Heliobacteriaceae bacterium | reverse complement strand
GCACTCGGCCAGCGGGCGACGCCACAAACAGGCATGCGCGTGAAACTGCTGATAAATTTTGGCCCGGCGCCGCGTGTCATTGAAACGTTCATTGACGGCCAGCGCGAGCAGTCCGAACTGATAAGCCGCTTCGTAATCCTCGCGCACGGGGCCTGCCGTGATGGTGTGCGTCGCATACCCGTAAGCGGATTCCTCGCAATTGCCATGCACCAGCGACAGACGCACCATCACGGCTGAAAACAGGCGCGTCAGCATCTGCTGACCGGAAATGTAAGCCGATGACCAGATCGTCGTCAGCAGGTTCATCACCATCCTGATTGCGGGATCGGTCATCACCGGCAGATCAATCAGGGAGGCGATGCTGCGATGGCCGAGCAGTGACTGAATCGTCTCAATTTCATCATCCAGCGCCTGCTGCTGTTCCGCTTCAGTGGCCGGAAAGGACACATCGAACAACGCCAGAGCTTCGCGGGCCATGGCAATGGCATCGGCGTAACGCGACTGAGTTTCAGCCTGGATGATGCGCAGCCGGCAGACGGCGGCCTGATCCAGATTTGTGCGCGCACGTCGCGCGAGGGCGACAAAGGCGGCTTCGGCTTCAGCGAAATTGCCGCATAAATACTGGCTTTCGGCGGCTTCAAGGTGCAGCGCAAAGGCGAGGTTGTAATCTGTTTCCCACTCAGCTTCCCTGAGCAGGCTGAGGCCGACGGTCAGATATTCCAGCGCGGCATTGTAAGCCGTTGATGATCGGGCCTTGCGCCCGGCGCGCAGGTTGAGCTGAATCAGGTCGCGGCGTTCGGCCTCATCCACGATCAGACTGCGACCGAGATTCAACTGATGCACCACATCAAAAAGTTTCTCTTCGCTCTGCTCAAAATCGGCGCGCGCGCGCAGCAGGTGCCCGACCGCGAGGTGTACCAGTTGCTTCCACGCTTCAGGAATCAGCGCATAGGCGGCCTGCTGCACGCGGTCGTGCAGAAAAACAAACGAGGCGTCTTCAGCGCCAGGCAGAATCAGCTTGTGTTCAATCGCTTCCCTGAGCGCTTCTGCCGCGGCCTCCGGCGTTTGTTCGCTGACGATGGCCAGCGTCGGCACGTCGAATGAATTGCCGATGCAGGAAGCCAGCGTCAGCGCGCGCTGCGCCTGGTCTGACAGCCGCTGAATTTGCTGCGTCATCAGGTCAATGATGTTGTCGGTCATCGCGGCCCCGGCGATGTCATCAAGGCGATATGTCCAGCGGCCCCGCTCGTAATCGAACTGCACAAACCCGTCCTGCCTGAGCGTCTTGAGAAACTGAATCACAAAAAACGGATTGCCCGCCGTCTTTGCCTGGACGAGGCCAGCCAGCGGGGCGGCTTCAGACGGCGGGCAGTGCAGCACCTCGCTCGTGAAGCTGGTCAGATCAGCCAGTGGCAGCGGCTCCAGGTTCACGCGCCGCACTGTCACGCCGGCGGCTTCCAGCGTCCCCAGCGCGCGCGTCAGCAGGTGCGCGGCGTCAACCTCGTTGTCACGATACGCGCCCATCAGAAAAAGCGACCGCAGGCCCGGACTCGTGAGCAGCGGCGACAACACGCCGAGCGTGGCCGCATCGGCCCATTGCAGGTCATCCAGAAAGATCACCAGCGGATGTTCCGGCGCGGCAATCGCGCCCACGAAATTCTGAAAGACCGCCTGAAAACGATTCAGCGCTTCGAGCGGACCGACCGTCGGCAGCGGCGGCTGTCTGCCCACGATCAGCTCGATTTCAGGAATGACTTCGGCCAGCGCGCCGCCGGTCGCGCCCAGCGCCGCTGACAAACGGGTGCGCCACCCGGCCAGGCGCTCTTCGCTTTCACCCAGCAGTTGTCTGATCAGCCCGCGAAAGGCCTGGATCAGCGCGCCGAACGGAATACCCCGCGCCACCTGATCGAATTTGCCGGAGATGAAATAACCACGCTCGCGCACAATCGGGCGGCAGAGTTCCTGGATGAGCGAGGTTTTGCCGATCCCGGCATAACCCGTCACCAGCAGCAGCGCCGTCTCGCCCGCGCAGGTGCGCTCAAAGGCCCGCAGCAGTTGCTCAACATCGCGCTCCCTGCCGTAAAGCCGGTGCGGAATCAGAAAGCGGTCTGAGACATCACGCGCGCCCGGCACAAAGCCGCTCACCGGCTCGCGCGTGGCCAGTTCACGCGCACAGATTTCCAGGTCGGTCCGCAACCCTGCCGCGCTCTGATAACGATCTTCGGCGGACTTGGCCAGCAGCTTCATCACGACCTGCGACAGCGCGCCGGGAATTTGCGGGTCCAGCTCAGCCGGCGCGACCGGCTGACGCGCAAGCTGCCAGTGAATCAGTTCCAGTTCGTCGGTGGCGACAAACGGCAGGCGTCCGGTCAGCAGTTGATAAAAGGTCACGCCGAGCGCATAGAAATCGGTGCGGTAATCCGTCGTCCGATTCATCCGCCCGGTCAGTTCCGGCGAAACCCAGGGCAGCACGCTGCGCAGCACCGGCGCAGGCAGCGGCTCCTGCACTTCATCCACAGTCTTGACGGCCAGGCTCAGGTCAGCCAGCCTGACTGCGCCCGTCGCCGGGTGGTAAAAGATGCCGCGCGGATTCAGATTGCGGTGAATAATATTGTGCCGGTGCAGTTCGGCCAGGATTGAAGCCAGACGGATGGCGACTTTGAAAAACAGCTCAGGCGCAAGGCGGCCCGCCACGGTCAATTCAGTCAGCGGCAGCCCGCCGTCATCGGCCAGCACGAGACAACCGCCATCTGAAGACAGCCATTCAGGCGTGCGCGGCAGGCCTTCAATTGAAAGCTCGCGCAGCAGCCTGAACTCGTCGGCCAGCAGCTCACCGTGTCCAGGTCCCGCTGTGGCCTGACGCATCGTCTTCAGCAGGACCGGCTGCTGATCGGCCAGGCGGCGCGCGCGATAAAGCGTCTGCCAGTCATTGAGCGGGATTTCCCGGATGACTTCATAATCGGGGATCATCGCAGCCTCCTGTGCCCGATGGGATCAGGTTAAGCAGAAGAGAGATGACGGAACAGACGGAATGAACGGAACAAACGAAACAGACCTGTGCTGAATCAGCCTGGTTTCG
>CAYWDW010000479.1:0-5045 GCA_964457105.1 uncultured Heliobacteriaceae bacterium | reverse complement strand
AATTTACTTTTGCCGCGGCGATGCTCGCCGGGTTCGGCGTCATGAAATTGCGCGAGGTGAAGCCGACCAAAGCCGCAGCCCTGGCGCGGGGCAGCATGGCGATCATCTTTTTGGCCGTTGTGGCCGTGCTGCTGCTCTGGCTGTCTGGCGGCGCATTATTCAAAACCGGGACGGCGCGGCCTGCCGGTGTCGGTTCGCTGGCCAATGCTGAAGCGTACATTCCGCTGGTGATTTTTACCGGCGGCGCGCTGGCGTTGTGGTTTTATGCGGCGCGGCGGAATCGGATTTCGGCGCTGGTGTTGACGGTCATGCTGACGCTCGATCTGGCTTCATTCGGCTGGTTTTTCACCTGGCGGGCGGAGCCGAACCGCGTCAATGCCAGGCTGGCTGATCCGGCGACGGTAAAGTTCATCAAGTCGCGCGAAGCTGATTTATCATCCTTTCGCGTCATCAGTCAGAGCGCGCTGCCGGCTGATTATGGTTTTGAATCGAAGCAGAATCCTGACAACCACGACCTGCTGAATGTCTCAAACAGCCTGATTGCGCGCGGCCTGCAAAGCGTCAGCGGCGATGACCTGTTTCGCCTGGCGCGCGTGATGCAACTCGTCGGCGAGGCTGACGCGCACGGCATCATGCGCGACTGGCAGCCGCTCGAAGCGCAGGCGCAGGGGCTGAATCTGCTCAACGTCAAATACCTGCTGCTTGAAAAACATCGCACCCTGCCGACGTCGGATGCGGTGAACATCGCCGGCGTCAGCTTTGCGAAAACGCCGCTGCACCTGATGCTCGCGCCGGGGCGAAAGTTTGAGACTGAAGTTGACAGCGTGCCCGCCACTGAACTCGCCATCGTTTCGCTGCTTTCAGATTCGGTGCAGGTGCCCGATCACGCGCCGGTCGCGCGCATCAGATTGCACACCCGTGACGGGGGCATCATCGAACGCGAATTGCAGGCCGGGCGCGACACGTCAGAATGGGCGTGGGATCGCGCTGCGGTGAAATCAGTCATCAAACATCGCCGCGCTGAGATTGCCGAAAGCAAACCGGTGCAGGATCAGACCGGGGCTTACCCGGCGCACACTTACCTGGCGCGGCTGAGTTTTGAGCGCGCGGTGATTGAGCGCGTCGAATTTGAATACGCGCGAACTGATGCGCAGTTGCAGGTGGTGCGTGCTTCGCTGATTGATGCACCGACCGGCATCGTTGCGCCGCTCGACGATGTGCCGCTGCCGGCTGAACGCTGGCGCAGGCTGGCTGAGTTTGGCGATGTAAAGATTTATGAAAACCTGAAGGCGCTGCCGCGCGCGTGGTTTGTCAATCGCCTGGCAAGCGCGCCTGAAGCTGAAATTCTGCGCGCGATCAAAACCGGCAGGCTGAGCGATGGTCAGCCGTTTGATCCGCAGCAGACGGCCCTGCTTGAAGCTGACAGGCCGCAGGCGCCCTGGCCGATGGTGACGGCCACTGGCGCTGAAGCGAAGATCACGCGCTGTGAACCGAACCGGATTGAATTGATGACGCGCAATCAGCAGGCGGGTTTTCTGGTCCTCAGCGAAGTCTTTTATCCAGGCTGGCAGGCGCGCATTGATGGCCGCGACACAGAAATTCACCGGACTGATTACGCGCTGCGCGGCATGCTGGTCCCTGCCGGTGAGCATCGCGTTGAGTTGGTCTATCGCCCGCGCAGCTTTCGCCAGGGGCTGGAGGGACTGCTGGCCGGGCTGCTGCTGCTCGTGTGCGGTTCTTTTTTCTGGAAGCGCCTCGGATGATGGCCACGCGAAAATCATCGTCACTGCTGACTGCCGCTGCGCTGCTGCTGCTGCCGCTGATTTACTTTTATCCGGCAGTGACGGGGCGCGTGATTTTTGCGATGGGCGATGCGTGGACCTACAGCCTGCCGCTGCGCGTGCTGACCGGCGAGATGCTCAGGCGCGGCACGCTGCCGCTGTGGAATCCGCACACGTTTGCCGGGATGCCGCTGCTCGCTGCGGTGCAACCCGGCGTGCTGTATCCGCCCAACTGGTTGTTTGCGATCCTGCCGCCTGGCGCCGCGATGAATGCGGTGACGATCATGGCTTATCACCTGTCGCTGGGCGGAACATTTCTGTTTGCCCGCGCCTTGTCGCTGGGTCGCCTGGCCGCGCTGATTGCCGCCGTCAGCTTTACGTTCGGCGGTTTTATGCTCAGCCATCCTGAGATGACCAATTACATTGCGGCGGCGGCGTGGCTGCCCTGGCTGCTGCTGGCGACCGAAAAGTTATCGCGCAGCCGGTCGTGGCGCGCGGCGTGGCGCTGGGTCATGGCTGGTTCAGCCATGATCGCGCTGCAATGTTATGCCGGATTGCCGCAGGCCACGTGGCAGACCCTGCTGATCTGTGGCCCGTATTTTCTGTTCCGGCTGAGTGTGGAAGCCAGGAAAGCTTTTTCCACGAAGACACACGAAGAATCACGAAGTGCAGAACGACCTTTGTCCTGCTTCGTGATTTTTCGTGTGCCTTCGTGGATGAAATCTCCTGCCCGTGAAAGCCGGAGTCAGGATCGCTTTATTCCGCTGCGGCGTTACGTGCTGAGCGTGGGGTTGATGTCTGTGTGTGGATTGCTGCTGTCGGCAGTGCAACTGTTGCCGACGATTGAACTACAGCAGCAGGGCGAGCGCGCCGCGATTCCTTACGAAGCGTTTGCCGCTTACCCGCTTGCGCCGCGCTTTCTGCTGACGCTGCTGGTGCCTTACTTTTACGGCGGCGGCTGGCCTCCGCTTTATCACCTGGGCGGGTGGGATGAATGGTGGCTGCTGCGTTATGGCTACGGTTATGTCGGCTTGTCGGGGTTGCTGCTGATGCTGGCGGCGTGGTTTGCGCCGGGCCAGGCAAAGCGGCAATCACAGGTCTGGTTCTGGACGCTGACCGGCGGCGCGGCGCTGCTGCTGTCGTTTGGCGATGATTTGCCGTTCGGGTTGAATCATTGGTTGTATCGCGTGCCGGTCTTCAATCTGTTTCGCGCGTCTTATCGTCACCTGCTGGAATTCACTTTTGCGGCGGCGATGCTGGCCGGATGCGGGCTTGACGGCTTGAGACGATTGAAGCGCGCGAGCGCACAGCGAATTGTGATGCGCAGCAGCGCCGTGCTGGTGACACTGCTGCTGGCCGTCACGCTGACTTTTCTTTTCTTCACGGCGCACCTCGGCGCGCCTGCGCAGCCGCAGCGGGCAGGCCTCGTCAGCGCTGAGATTCTGGTTCCCTGGCTGATGTGCGGGCTGAGCCTGGCCGGAGTTTTGTGTTATGCGCGGCGACAGAACGTTGTGACAAGCGCGGCGCTGATGGTCATTGTGCTGCTTGATCTGGCTTCATTCGGCTGGTTCACTTACTGGCGCACGGTTGATGACAGCCTTGTCAGCAGGCTGCAGGATTCGGCGGCGGTCACAGCAATCAAGGCGCGCGAGCCTGTGCTGCATTCGTTTCGCGTCATCAGCCAGGCTGCGTGGCCGTTTGGTGAAAACTATGCGGCCATCGGCTACGCGAATCTGGCCGGGGTCAGCGGCTTGCAGAGCGTGACCGGCTATGACCCGCTTTATCTTCAGCGCGCGGCGGTGATGGCGGGCAATCTGGATCTGTTTGCCATGCTGCGCGACCGCCGGGCCACAGGGCCTGAAGATCAGCGGCTGAACCTGCTCAATGTGAAATACCTGGTGCGTGAACGTTCGAGCCTGAAGGATGAACGCCGCCATCGCGTGGAGCGCGACGGCGAAATTTATTACGACGGAATTTTCAGCGAACTCAGGCTGGAGCCAGGCCTCAACGCTGACCTTGAAGCTGACGGCGCTACGGCGACCGAACTGGAACTGATCTCAGCGGCCTTTGGCGTGGCGCATTATGCCGACGGCACGCCGGTCGTGAGCGTCAGGCTGCACACGCGCGACGGGCGCGTGATTGAAAGGGAAGTGCAGGCCGGGCGCGACACTGCCGAATGGGCTTTTGAACGCGCGGACCTCAGGCAACACATCCGGCATCGCCGCGCCACAGTCATTCAAAGCTGGCAGGCGAGCAGCGACCAGGGCAGCTTTACGGCGCATCGTTACCTGGCGCGCTTCAGCTTTGAGCGAACAGCGATAGATCACGTTGAGATGAAATACCTGCTGCCTGACGGCGCTTTGACAATTCAGCGTGCGCGGCTGGTTGATCGCGCGACGGGCATTGAAACACCGCTTGATCGTCAACGGTTGTCGCCGCAAAGATGGAAGCTGATCGGGTCGGATGGCGAAGCCGAGCTTTACGAAAATCTGAAAGCGCTGCCGCGCGCCTGGTTTGTCAAAGAAACATTGAAGCTGAGCGAGGCTGACATGCTGCACACAATCACATCGGGCAGGCTGCCTGACGGGCGGCAGTTTGATCCGGCACAAACGGCGCTGGTCGAAGCTGACATTCCTTTGCCGCAGGCTGACAACGCCGGAATCAGCATCACGCGCTACGAACCGCAGCGCATTGAATTGCAGGTCCGTAATCAGCAGCCCGGTTTTATCGTGCTGAGTGAAATTGATTATCGCGGCTGGGAAGCGTGGATTGACGGCGTGAAAACACCGATTCACCGGACTGATTATGCGCTGCGCGGCATCAGCGTGCCGGCGGGGCAGCATCGCATCGAATTCGTTTATCGCCCGCTGAGTTTCAGCGTCGGAGTGATGGCGGCCATCAGCGCCGTGATTTTTCTGCTGGGCGGGCAGGTGTTGAGCCGGTCAGTGAAAGCATGGCACACGCACAGAAGCGCAGAACACAAAGCTGGAACAGGCTGATTGAATCTGTCTTTTTGTCTTTGCGGTTGCCAGGCCTGTTCTGTCGCCCGCTCACGCGGGCTGGCATTATTCGCGCACGCTACCCCGGATTCCGCTGACGCTCCATCCGGGGCTACGCTCTATCGTCCGCTACGCGGACAAAGCAGCCGTAGCCGAACCTGAACAGCACGAGCATGACAAAGGGCTGCGTTCTGACAGTCCGCTACGCGGACGGCTTTGTTGCATAAATCAGCATGAGAGCAGCCTTCTCCCAATCAAGTTCCAG
>CAYWDW010000478.1:0-5049 GCA_964457105.1 uncultured Heliobacteriaceae bacterium | reverse complement strand
CTTGAACCCGGACGCGGTGACGGCGGGACGATGTTTGTCAGTTCCGTCACGATGCCTTCGCCTTCCGGCAATCCATTTGATGCCCGCGCTCCCCGCGCTTATTCAAAAGACGCCAAAGCCATTCCGCAGGCGGTCGTCGCGGTTGAGCATTACAACCGGATCATCCGCACGCTGACCAAGGGGCTGCCGGTCGAGATGGAAGTGCAGATCACTGCCAAGTTTTACGATGAAGACCTGAACGGGTACAACATCATCGCTGAAATTCCGGGCACTGACCTGAAGGATGAAATCGTGATGGTCGGCGGCCATTTCGATTCGTGGCATTCGGGCACGGGCGCGACCGACAACGCTGCCGGCTCAGCCGTGGCGATGGAAGTGATGCGCATCATTCAGTCGCTCGGCCTCAAACCGCGCCGCACGATTCGCATCGGTTTGTGGGGCGGCGAGGAGCAGGGGCTGATTGGTTCACGCGCCTATGTCAGCCAGCATTTCGGCGAACGCCAGCCGCTGCCCGCCGGTCAGCAGCCGCAGGGTGGCGCAGGCATGGGCGGGCCGCAGGGGCCGCTGGTGCTCAAGCCCGATCACGCGAAATTCTCGGCCTATTTCAATCTCGACAACGGCACCGGCAAGGTGCGCGGCGTCTATCTGGAAACCAACGAAGCCGTGCGCCCGATCTTCCGCGCCTGGCTGGCACCATTCAAGGAAATGGGTGCCTCGACGCTGACCAGTTCCAGAACCGGCGGCACCGATCATATGTCGTTTGATGCTGTCGGCCTGCCCGGCTTCCAGTTCATTCAGGACGAAGTCGAATACGACACCCGCACGCACCATTCAAATATGGACGTCTGGGATCGCATTCAGGCTGATGATATGAAGCAGGCGGCGGTCGTGATTGCTTCATTCGTCTGGCAGACGGCCACGCGCGATGAAAAGCTGCCGCGCAAGCCGCTGCCGAACAATCCGCCGAGAGCCGCAGGCGGGCAATAAATTTTTCTGGTTTCGCAAACCTGCTTCAGCAATCGCTCCTTGAATTTACTTTCGCAGCTTCAGGCGCAACAGACAGTCAGGCTGACCTGAAACCTCAGAAGTCCACCTGTTGGTTCTCAAACTGGTTGAATGCCCCGGCGCGGATGTCCGCCTGGCAGGCGTCAGATACGGCAGCGCGCTCAATCGTTAATGTTCGTTTCTTCGGAAAGGAGAACAAGCTATGAACACTACAGGGTTGATTCTTTTTCTGATCATCGGCGCAGTCGCGGGCTGGCTTGCAGGCAATCTGCTGCGAGGCGGCGGACTCGGACTCATCGGCAATCTGATCGTCGGTATAATCGGCGCGTTTCTCGGAGGCTGGTTATTCAGTCTGCTGGGAATCAGGATCGGCGGCGAGTTGATCGGTTCGCTGATTACTGCAACCGTTGGAGCCGTTGTGTTATTGTTCCTGATCGGATTGCTGAAAAAGGCATAGCGGTTGACTGAAGCATTTTTCGGCGTTGCCACAGAGTTCACCGGGCGCACGGAGCTGGTGGCCTGTCTCTGCTGCGCTCGGTGAACTCTGTGGCAGAAAATTATTCCTTACCGATCAGCGTCAACTCTCAAAGTAACTGCTCAATCGGAACAGTACAGGGAGCAGGCGCGTCATTAAAGGTTGAGCAGTTACTTTTCAAAGCGTCATAACAAGATGTCCATTCCGATCAAACAAGCCGTCAGAATCGGCGCGTATATTTTCAAACAGAAACTCAGCGGCAATAAGCGTTACCCACTGGTGCTGATGCTGGAACCGCTCTTTCGCTGCAATCTGGCCTGTGTCGGCTGCGGCAAGATTCAGTATCCCGGCGACATTCTGAAAAGAAATATGTCGCCCGAAGAAGCTTTCCGCGCGATTGAAGAGTGCGGCGCGCCGGTGGTGAGCATCGCCGGTGGCGAACCGCTGCTGCATCCCGAAATTGATGTGATCGTCAAAGGCATGATCGCGCGCAAAAAATTCGTCATCCTTTGCACGAACGCGATTCTGCTCGAAAAGAATCTGGATAAATTCGAGCCGTCGCCTTATCTGACCTTCAACGTTCACCTCGACGGCCTGCGCGAAAAACACGATCACGCGGTGGATCGCAAAGGCATTTTTGACGTGGCCGTCAGCGCCATCAAAGCTGCCAGGTCGCGCGGCTTTCGCGTCAACACGAACACAACTGTTTTCGAGGGCGAGAAGCCGGAAGATTTGCACGAACTCTTCGACTTTCTCACCGATCTCGGGGTGGACGGGATGACGATTTCGCCCGGTTACAGTTACGCCTGGGCGCCGGATCAGGAACACTTTCTCAAACGCGAGCAGACCAGGGCTTTGTTCCGCGCCGCGCTCGCGCCCATGAAAAACGGGCGAGGTCGCCGGTGGAAGTTCACCAACTCGCCTTTCTTTCTGAAATTTCTGATGGGCGAAGTTGATTACGACTGCACGCCCTGGGGCAATCCGAATTACAACATCTTCGGCTGGCAGAAGCCGTGCTATCTGCTCAATGACGGTTACGCTCCGACTTTCAAAGAGTACCTTGAAACAACGAACTGGGAGAATTACGGTCAGCGCAGCGGCAATCCGCGCTGCCGTGACTGCATGGTGCATTGCGGCTATGAGCCGACCGCCGTCATTGACGCCACGCGCAATCTGAAAAACATGCTCATCTCAATCAAGGGGCTGAGTTGACCTGATCGGGCAGCCGTGGTCCCTGATCGCGCTTCGCCGGCTCCCGGTGCCGCGCCGGATCTGACACGGGCTGTTATTCAAGCTCAGCGGCAATGCGATCAATGACCGCGTTTTCCTCAGGGGTCGGGCTATGGCCGAGGCCGAGGACGCCACCTGAAACGCTGGCGATGGTCTGACATCCGGCGAGCAGTTCGCGGCGCGTCACGTCGCGCTGTTCCGGCGGCATGGTCTGCAACACCCGGCTGAGAATTTGCAGGTTATGACGAAAGAACTGATCGGTCGGACGTGAGTCCATCCACTGCGCCAGCTTCTCATCAGCGGCGCTGCCTCTGGTGACGCCGTGCAGGCGGGCGGCTTCCAGCAGCTCTTCACGCTTGAGATTACTGACGCCACCATACACCCAGGCCACCTGCATCCGCGGCGCGAGATACATCAGCGAAACGGTGTCGGCATTGTAACCAAGCTCCTGCAACCCGCGCAGGAGTTCATCACTGGTAATGCCCGAAGCATCGGCCATGCGGCGGCGTTCAGCTTCGGCCTCGGCGCGACGATGCATGTTTTCGATCAGCTCGGCTTCCCGCTTGTGGAAGTATTCTTCCTCCCTGCTTCTTTCCCATTCCCTGAGCGAGTCCTTGTCCGGCATGTCTGCTCCTTGATGATAATGAAGAAGAGGTCTGACTGGGGGGAGCCATTCAGTCCCGTTACTTTGCGATGACGTTCTGCGCGGCCTCACTGCGGCGGCCTTCAAATTCCCGGGCAATCTGTGTGATCGCCACGCGCTCTTCGTCAGAGATTTTATTGCCGAAGCCCAGAATGCCGCCTGAAGCTGCCGCGATGGCGATGCAGAAGGCCACCAGGTCACGGCGGGCCGCTTCGCTCTGAACCGGCGGCAGGGCCTCAATCATAGCGTGAACGAGGCGTAAGGCCTGCGCGAAAAATTCTTCAGTCGGACTTGCTTCGAGCCACTTCGCCAGTTGCTTGTCCGCCTCACTGCCCTCGGCAATTCCGCGCAGCCGGGCAACCTGAATCAACTGCTCCCGTTCGTGACGCCGCACCTCGCCGTCGGCCCAGGCCACACGCAGCAGCGGCGTCAGATGCAGCAGCGCCACCGTCTCGCGCGTGAATCCGAGTTCCTGCAAATCGGCCAGCAGTTCTTCATCCGCAATGCCGGTCACCGCCGCCATCTCACGACGTTCGGTTTCACTCGCCTGGTGCCGACGCATCTTGTCAATCAGTTCCGCTTCCTTCCGGCGGAAGTATTCATCTTCGAGTCCCTTTTCACGATCCTTGAAAGCATCTGCCATAACGGCTTCTCCCTGAAAACAAATCTGATTATTCGGTGGATTCAACCACGAATCCGATGCCGCACGGCAGCGACCAGGGCTGCCGTTGCACGACGACAACGACCAGCGCCAGCCCTGCCAGCGGGATGACCAACATTACCATACCGGAGCTGAAACTGTGCAGTCCACAGCTTCGGCCAGGCAATTTATCACTTCAGGCAAGAGCCTGGCTGACGGCTGATCGTGAAGCGAAACCACCGGACAGGTTAAGCGGACTGAAACAGAGATTGCGGCAGCAGCAGGCAGGTTCGGTCAGCGCTTGTCAGTCATCCCTTCAGCAGATCAGCGAGAAGCTGCCACTGAGTTGTTGTGACAGGCATGACGGACAGACGCGGCAGGCGCACCAGATCGAAATCACGAAACCCCTCGACGGCCCTGATCTCGGCCAGGGTCAGCGGAGCGGCATAGCGCCGTTTGGGTTTGAGGTTCACGACGACGAGCTTTTCGTCGTTCTCTTTCGGATTGGGGTAAGCATCAGTGATCGCTTCGGCCAGGCCGACAATCGCTTTTTCATCGCCGGAATGATAGATCAGCACCTGATCGCCAAGCCGCACTTCGCGCAGATGCTTGAGCGCCAGGTTGTTCGCCACCCCGTCCCAGACGGCCTTTTGATCGCGCTCCAGGTCGTCATACGAATACTCACCAGGCTCTGTTTTGAAAAGCCACCGACGCGGCATGTGTTCTCTCCTTGAAGCAGAAAATTGAGTGCGGCAAAAGTAATCAGGAAGGTCCGGCAAGTCAATGGCGCGCGCGGCAAAAATCTTCAGGCCGGAGGTTTGGACAAATCGGCCAGCGTCGCCTCAGCCGCCCGTTGCAGATCATCCGGCGCGATGATGATCTGCAGCCCGCGCGTGCCGGCGCTGATGCTGATGCGGTCGTGCAGGATGGCGGTTTCATCAATCAGGACGGGATATTTTTTCTTTGCGCCGAGCGGTGAAACTCCGCCGCGAATGTAACCGGTCAGCGCGAACAGTTCCCTGACCGGCACCAGATCAATCTTTTTGTGACCGGTCG
>CAYWDW010000477.1:0-5054 GCA_964457105.1 uncultured Heliobacteriaceae bacterium | reverse complement strand
TGCCGTTGCTGGCGATCAGGAAGTTTATATCCCACATGCTTTCCAGACACGACAGAATCCGCACCGTGTCCGACGGCGCTGAAACGGCTGCGCCCTGAAGCTGTGTGCCGGGGAAGCCGGGGAAGGCGCCGAAGTTAGCTGTCGTCACGTCAAAGGGCGTCGCGGTTCCCTGATTGATGACAAAGCCGAGCGAAGTGCCGAGCAGGAACTGATCTCCGTTTGGCAGTCCGGGTGAAGTTGCGAAGCCATGCACGACTTCCGGCGCTGCAAATGAATTGGTCGGGCAGGGGCCGCCGCCACCACCGGAAACAGGCGGGCACGGCGGGCAGATGGCCGGACATTTCGGTCCGGTCGGATAGCCGCCGGTCAGGTTGCCAAGCAACCCGGTTTGTGTGCGGGCGCGATCACCGCTTACTTCGTCGCGGATCGCCACAATGTCGCTGAAGGCCACTGCCGACACGCCAATGCGGCTGTTGCGTTTGATTTCAACCGCGAGGTGATAGCAGTTGTTCATGAAATCGCCCTTGAAGGCGAAGGTCAGCAGGCCCGAAGTGCCGCCATTGCCACTCGGCGGCAGCGGCGGACTGGTGAAGGGAATGAATCCGCCGAGCGGCACGGCCTTTGAGCCGGTCGCAAAACGGTCATTGAGATGCAGCGAAACGGCGGCGGTGTTCAGGCTGGTCAGCATGGCGCCGCTGCTCGCGGTGAACTGGAAGCGGGCGAGTTCAATCGGACTCTGATCGCCCGGATTGCGCAGCAGCAGAAATCTGACGCTGTCGCCGAGCGCATTGCCCCGGCTGGCCAGATAAAAGTTGACGTCCCAGAAACTGTCGAGACACGAGACCGCGGTCATCGTCGCGCCAGGTGTTTCAAGCGCCATTCCGCCGACGCTGGCATTGGGAAACCCAAGCAGCCCGTTCGGCAGATTGAAAGTGGCGCTGCGCGCATCGGGCGGGCTAAGCACCGTAAACTTGAGCGGAGAATTGAGCAGAAACTGGTCGCCGTTGGGCAGGGCATTGGTTTTGGTAAACCCGTGTGTGACCAGCGGGGCTGTGAATGTCTGACAATCATCCGCTGCGGGTGAAGCTGGCGACAGTGCCGCCGAAGCCGAAGTCCGCCAGAGCAGGGCAGGAATCGCCATCACGAAGCAGATGAGCAAAGTAATCAGTGTCTTCTTCATAGGCTTTCTCCTTGGATACGGGGGTCAGGGGCAATAGTTAATAGACCAGCTTCGACAGGTGAGGCGACGGCAGAAGGCCTGCTGCCGGTTGAGTAGAGGGAGAGCACACTAATTACAACCTCAGCCGCTTCCCACGCCTGACAGACTGGGTAAATCAAAAACTGCATGTCAAAACGTGAGGAGGTTCAGTGAGGAATGCCTGATGCCGTGAACTGCTGACACCGGCGGTGAGGAAAGTACCGACCAGATGAAACTTCGGGTAAAGTTTCAGGACACTCAGGATTGCTGTGTCTGCGCGCTGTCATTGCCGCAGCACGGGGGCACACCACAATATGGACTGCGTGGTGACTGGTCGCCTGAGATAGAACTAACAGGGGGAAATGACGCGGGAGAGGCTATAGCACTTCAGTCTTTATTTCAAGCCTGGCCTGCATTCCCGCGCGCTCGGCAACACTTGCGCGGACTGTCTGAGTAGACAAGAATTGATCTTCACCGAAACCCGGTTCCATCAGACAAGGGAGGTACTCATGAAACTTCATTCCAGAGCGTTCAGCCTGCTGATTGTGGCCGTGCTGGCTTGTGGCACCTTCGCACAGTCGCGCCGCGCGATGAATTTTGATGATCTGATTGCCATGAAGCGCGTCGCCGATGCTCAGCTTTCACCTGACGGCAGCCGCGTCGCTTACGTCGTCAACGTCATCAGCAAAGAAGCCAATAAGGGCAAACGCAGCATTCAGACGGTGCCGACAGCAGGTGGCGCGCCGCAGCCGCTGATCACTTCAAACGGCAACGACGACACGCCGCGCTGGTCGCCCGACGGCGTGCGCCTCGCCTTTCTGTCAACCCGCGAGGGCGCGCCGCAGCTTTACGTGGCCAATGCTGACGGCAGCAACGCGCGCAAGATCACGAGCGTTCCTGAAGGCGTCAGCGATTTCATCTGGTCGCCTGACGGACGAATGTTCGCCTTCGTGACTGACGTTTACCCCGAATGCAAAGACCTCGCCTGCACGGCTGAAAAAAGCCAGGCCGCTGAACAGAGCAAGGTCAAAGCCGTCATTGCCGACCACCTGCTCTTTCGCCACTGGAATGAATTCAAGCGTGGCAAACGTTCGCACCTGTTCGTCATATCAAGCGAAGGCGGCGAACCGCGCGATCTGACGCCGGGTGATTACGACGTGCCGCCGTTTTCACTGGGCGATCCGACCGCCTTTGCGTTTGCGCCTGATTCAAAGGAAATCTGCTTCGCCCGCAACACCGACAAGGTCGAAGCCATCAGCACCAACAACGATCTGTTCACCGTGTCAGTCGCCGGCGGCGAAGCGAAGCGCATCACCGGCGGCAACCCCGGTTCTGACACGACGCCGCGTTATTCGCCCGATGGCAAATTCATCGCGTATCGTTCGCAGCAGCGCAATGGTTACGAATCAGACCGCTTTCGGCTGATGCTTTATGACCGCGCTTCCGGCAGTTCGCGCGAACTTTCGACCGGCTTTGATCGCTGGGTTGAAGATCTGACCTGGCTGCCCAATGGCAGCGGCCTGATTCTGACAAGTCAGGATCGCGGACGCGACGCGCTGTGGCTGGCGCCAGTGAACGGCGACAAATTCAGGCGCCTGACGAATGAAGATTCAAACGGCGGCGTCACGATTGCAAAGGATGGCAAAGTCATGGCCTTTACGCGCCAGAGCATGACAATGCCCGCCGAAGTTTTCACCGCGAGGACTGACGGCTCGGACGTCGCGCAACTGACGCGGGTGAACGCTGAACTGCTCGCCCAACTGGACCTGAGCAAGCCTGAGGATTTTGAATACACCGGCGCGCTCAAAACAAAGATTCACGGCTTCATCGTCAAACCGCCGCACTTCGACAAAGCGAAAAAATATCCGATGATCCTGCTCATTCACGGCGGGCCGCAGGGCGCGTGGCTCGATGCGTGGAGTTATCGCTGGAATCCTGAAATGTTCGCCGCGCGCGGTTACGTCACGGTGATGATCAACCCGCACGGCTCGACCGGCTACGGTCAGGCCTTCACCGAACAGATCAGCGGCAACTGGGGCGGCGCGGTTTACGACGATCTGATGAAAGGCGTGGATTACGTCATCGCCCAGGGCTACGTTGACGCGAACCGGCTGGGCGCGGCAGGCGGTTCATACGGCGGCTATATGATTAACTGGATGCTGGGCCACACGGATCGGTTCAAGGCGTTCGTTTCGCACGCGGGAATTTTCAATGCGACGAGCATGTATGCCACCGAGGAATTGTGGTTCCAGGAATGGGAGTTCAAAGGCACGCCCTGGGACAATCCGCAGCTTTATCAGAAGTGGTCGCCGCATCTTTATGCAAAGTATTTCAAAACGCCGACGCTGGTCATTCACGGCGAACTCGATTACCGCGTGCCCGTGGGCGAAGGTCTGCAACTCTTCCAGACCCTGCAACGGCGCGGCGTGCCGTCAAAGCTGCTCTACTTTCCCGATGAAGGCCACTGGATCCTGAAACCGCAGAACAGCGAACTGTGGTACAAAACGGTGCTCGACTGGTTTGATCAGTGGCTGAAGCCGAATGGTCAGACAGCGGCGAGGTGAGAGCCGCGACAAGGATCGCAACTGGATTCTGATGAATTCCTGAAAGAATGAATACCTTCAACATTCGACCATCGCGCAAAGCCGCGTTTTTCAGACTGCCGCGCACCGCACGGCTGGGCGTTTACCTGCCGGTCTTTCTGGCGCTCACATTCTTCGGACTGCGCATGCTTGAAAGCGCCATCACTTATCACCCGGTACGTTATGCGCCGGGGCCGGCCTGGCAACTGCCCGCTGAAGCTGAAGAGGTCTGGTTCACGGCTGCTGACGGCGTGAAGCTGAACGGCTGGTTTCTGCGCGCGCAGGGTCAGCCTTCGCTTGGAACAGTGCTTTACTGTCACGGCAACGGCGGCAATCTGACGAGCGTGAAAAAGCTGGCCGGGCAGCTCGTGCAGCGCGGGCTGGATGTGCTGATTTACGACTATCGCGGCTACGGGCGCAGCGAAGGGCAGTTGTCGGATGAATGGGCGCTTTATCGTGATGGCGATGCGGCTTACGACTACCTGACAAAGGGGCGCGGCGTGAGGCCGGAAAAGCTGGCGATTTACGGGCTGTCGCTCGGCACGACCGTCGCCATTGATGTGGCCTCGCGGCATCGGTGCGGCGCGCTGGTGGTTGAAGCCGGTCTGAGTTCGGCCCGCGAAATGGCGACGGTCGCCGTGCCCTGGCTGCCCGGCTGGATGCACTGGCTGGCCCGCAACCGTTTTGAATCGGCGCGCAAGCTGGCCGCAGTGAAAAGCCCTGTGCTGATTGCACACGGCACCGCCGATGAAGTGATTCCGGTCGCACAGGGCCGCCATCTGTTCGCCGCTGCTCCCGAACCGAAAAAACTGATGATCGTGCCCGGCGGCACACACTGGCTTCCGGCAGCGCCCGGTTACGTTGATTCAGTCGTCGGATTTATTCAGGAAAAGCTGCGGCAGGCGAACTGAAACCTGATCTGCTGAAAACGGTTTCAGCGCTTATGATTCAGCCTGAACTGATTTGCGCTGGCGCAGCAACTCAGCATACTGCGGCGGGATTGAGCGGGCGCGGCCTGCTGAAGTGATGACGATGTGGCCCGTTTCGCCTTCGGCCAGCAGTTCACCGTCTTCGACTCGGCGCACTTCATACACGAATCTGAGCGCGCGGCTGCGCATTTCGGCAATGCGCGTGCGGATGAGCAGTTCGTCATCGTAGCGGGCCGGTTTGCGATAAGTCACGCGCGCTTCGGTGACGGACATAATGGCGTCGGCTTCGCGTTCCATATCGCGGTAATTGAAGCCGTGATCGCGGCACAGTTCAACCCGCCCGAC
>CAYWDW010000476.1:0-5056 GCA_964457105.1 uncultured Heliobacteriaceae bacterium | reverse complement strand
GTCCTACGAACCGAACCACAACGCCATTTCGCGCGAACCGGCGGGCAGCGACGAACGCTACAAATTCGACACCTACACGCAGCACGTTTTGAAAGGCAACCAGACAACGAAGCAATACGAAGATGAGATGAAGCGGCGCTTTATCGAAGAACCCGCGAACTGCAAATTGCTGATCGTGGTGAGCAAATTATTGACGGGCTTTGATGCGCCGAGTTGCACATACATTTACCTCGACAACGAGATGCGCGATCACACGCTGTTCCAGGCGATTTGTCGCACCAACCGGTTGGACGGCGATGATAAAGACTACGGTCACATCGTGGATTACAAAGGGCTGTTCGATCAGGTGCAGCATTCGCTTGCCGTGTACAACTCCGATGAACTGGACGTGGACGAAAGCGGCGACGACGGCAATGTGGAATTGAAAGACTGGCGCACCGAAGGCAAAAAGAAACTGGACGAAGCGCGCGCCGCCTTGCATTACCTGTGCGAACCCGTGCCGCCGCCGCGTGAATTGGAGCAATACCTGCGTTACTTCTGCGGCGATGCCAACGATCCGAACGCGCTGACAACGACCGAACCGCTGCGCATTTCGTTTTACAAAGCGGCAGCCACGTTCCTGCGCACGTATGCAGAAGTGGCGGGCAATCTGGACGAAGTCGGTTATCGCGCGGCGGAAATTGCCGGGCTGGAAAAAGAGTCGCAGTTTTATACTGACACGCGCGCCGCGATCAAAAAGCATTCGGGCGAAGAGTTGGACATCAAGCCTTACGAAGCCGACATGCGCCATCTCATCAACACGTACATTCAGGCCGACTCAGCGAACGAAATCGGCAACCTGAGCCAGCTCTCGCTGACCGAAATGATTATCGAGACGGGCATCCACGACGCCATCGCGCAGAAGCTGAACGCACAGGGCAAACTTTCAAATCGTGCCGTAGCGGAAGGCATCATCAACAACGTGCGCAAAACAATCATCCGCGATCAGTTGACCGATCCGCGCTTTTACGAAGAGATGTCAAAGCTGTTCGCCGATTTGATCCAGCAACAACGCGACGACGCGGCGGATTACGAGCGATGGTTGCAGAATGCCGAGGCGCTGATTCGGCGGCTGCATCAGAAACAGCCGACCGAAAATATTCCGGCAGCGCTGCACGGCAAAACTGAAGCGGCGGCGCTGTACAACAACCTCAGCAGCATTGCGGCCACAGTGTTCCAATGTCCGACCGATGACGAAGCGAAAGCGGCGCTGGCGCTGACAATTGACCAGGCGATGCGTGAACGTGCGCCCGCCGGATGGAAGGGCGACGAAACGCGCGAGAAGCAGGTGCTGAATGCGTTGTTCCCCTTGCTGGCGCGAGATCGCACCGCGACGCAGGCGATTTTCGAGATCATCAAAAATCAACCCGGCTACCGATGAACGAAACGATTCAGATTGGCGACCTCTCGATTCAGGTCACCCGCAAAAGCATCAAACACGTCCATCTCTCCGTGCATCCGCCCGATGGCCGTGTCACGCTGGTTGCGCCGACGGCCACGCGCCTTGATGTCGCCCGCGCGTATGCCATCAGCAAGCTCGGCTGGATTCGCGCGCAGCAAACAAAGTTGCAGAACCAGGCGCGCGAAACGCCGCGACAATTCATCGAGCGAGAAAGCCATTACCTGTGGGGACGGCGTTATTTGTTGACGGTTGCCTGCGCCGAGGCCAAACCAAATGTCAGCCTTGACCACAAACGCATCACGCTCACCGCGCGTCCAGGCAGCAGCGCCGAAAAACGCGCCGAGGTGATGCACGAATGGCACAAGTCGCTGTTGCACGAAGTCGTGCCGGGCTTGATTGCGAAGTGGGAAGCGAAGCTGGGCGTGCAGGTGCAGCGGTACTTTCTGCAACGCATGAAAACCCGCTGGGGTGGCTGCAATCACCGCAGCGGTCATATCCGCCTGAACACCGAACTCGTGAAGAAGCCGAAAGACCTGCTCGAATACGTCATCGTTCACGAACTGGCGCACCTGCTGGAACCGACGCACAACGAACGGTTCACGGCCTTGCTGGATCGGCATTACCCGACCTGGCGAGAAGCCCGCGCCGAATTGAATGAACTGCCGCTGTCGGCAGAGTCCTGGCAGAGATGAAGGGCGATGATGTGACCACGGCTTGAACTGTTACCGGGCGGCGGCAGGCTTTGGTTGCGCCGTCCTGGCCTGCTACGTCAGAGATGCCGCGTGCTGCAGGCGCGCCACGGTTCGCTCCTTTCCCATCGCGGCGACAACCTCGAACAAACCCGGCCCGACTGCCTGGCCGGTCAGCGCGGTTCTGGTGGCGTTGATGAGCAGGCCGGCCTTGACGCCTTTTTCTTCGGCAAATTTTCTCAATAACGCTTCGGTTGAATCGTGGGTGAATTCATCGAGCGTCGCCAAGGCCTCGGCGAGTTGCGGGAGCAGTGCCTTCAAGGCCGGGTCTTTTTGCAGATTCTTTTTGACCGCCGCTTCGTCAAACTCAAAGCTGACATCGTCAACGAAGTAAGGCCGCCCGTGACTGCTGAAATCGGGCAGCGTGCGGGCGCGTTCGCGCAGCAGCGACAGCGTATGCTCGAACCACGCGCGACGTTCGCCCGCGTATTCATCACGCCACAAACCGCTTTGCTGCAACTCGGCTGTGACCAGCGGGACGAGTTTTTCGAGCGGGATGGTTTTGATGTATTCCTGGTTCATCCACAGAGCTTTCTGATCGGTCCAGTTGCGCGCGTCGCCTTCGGTGAAGTTGAAAACCGCGTTGGCCTTGTGAATGCCTTCGAGCGAGAAGAGATTGACGAGTTCCTCGCGCGAGAAAATTTCGCGGTCAGCATGTTCGCCTGACGAAGGCGACCAGCCGAGCAGCGCCAGAAAATTGACGAAGGCATCGGGAATGAAGCCGCGATCACGATAAGTCGTGACGCTGACGATTTCGCCGTGTTTGCGTTTCGAGAGCTTGCCTTTGCCTGGCGCCAGAATCAGCGGCAGGTGTGCAAAGACCGGCACGGGGTGGCCCAGGGCTTCGTAAATCAGCGCCTGTTTGTGCGTGTTCGACAGGTGATCCTGGCCGCGAATGACGTGCGTGATCTTCATCATCAGATCATCGCAAACGACGCTCAGGTTATAGAGCGGGTGGCCGTCGGAGCGCAGCAGCACTAAATCTTCGATGTCTTTATAGTCGCGTTCCTGCACGCCGAAAACCTCATCCCTGAATTGTGTCTTTCCTGCTTCGGGGACCTTGAAGCGAATGACGTAAGGCTCGCCCTGAGCGGCGCGAGCGTCTGATTCCGCTTTCGGTAAATCACGGTATGGGTTCAGAACTTTCGGTCCGCGCGCGGCGGCTTCGGCCACCTGCTGTTTGATGTTCTCGTCGCTGCGATCTTCCTTCGGCGTGAAGTCGCGGTAAGCGTGGCCGCTCGCGAGCAACTGATACGCGGCGGCGCGGTGCTGTTCGTAATAATCGGACTGATGAAACGGACCTTCGTCATAATCGAGGCCGAGCCAGGCCATGCCTTCAAGAATGCCGCGCACCATCGCATCATCGTTGCGCAGCCGGTCGGTGTCTTCGATGCGGAGGATGAAAGTGCCTTTGTGATGGCGCGCAAAGAGCCAGTTGAAAAGGGCCGTGCGCGCTCCGCCAACGTGCAGGTAGCCGGTCGGTGACGGCGCAAAACGAACGCGAATTCTGTCTGTTGACATGACGCTGAAATCTCTCGTGTGGTGGTGTTGCATTAAGGCCGTCACTATAACTGACTTCGGCGGACGGTTGCCAGTGAGTGGCGGATGAAGAATGGGTGAGCTTGCGCGGGCCGGAAAAAATAATAGAGGCCGCAGCAGACTAGTTGGTGGGAAAGTCACCTGCGACCTCATTGCAGAGTCCACGAGATTATCCAATTGTCTGACAGAAACTGAGAATGAGGTCGGGCTTCCAGAAATAATGCAGGATGGCACAGGTCACATGACCTGCAGGCAACTGGAATGAAAATGATGAACAGGGGGAATGGCGTGGAGGACCGGATTGTCTTGTGTTCACGACCACCCAGGTCAGGCAGTGATCCGAATCGCTCCGCAAGGTAATGATGTGCCGGTGACGCGCATCACGGATGTCGGATGGTCCGCAATTCGGGAAGCTGCTGAGTGGTCGTGATGAATGAACAGCCTTTCTCGTTGCCGGACCGAGCGCTGTCAATATCGGATTTTCAAGAATGACAGAGCGGGTCGTCAGATCGGGGGGGCTTCTGTGTGGATACGCCTGTCGTGTCGGTGTTTCGTGAGATCGCCGCGTCGGTGTTGCTGCGCGGGGTTATTCAGCCGAACGTGATTTCCGCCGCCAGGCCGCCAGGCCCGCGAGACCGCTGCCCAGCAGAATCAGGGTGGCGGGTTCGGGGATGGCCGCTGCGCCGAGTTCGATTCGGGCGCGAATCTGGCTGGGGGTGTTGCCACCGCCCAGAGGTGGCGGGTTGATCGTCGTCGTCGGTTCAATGGTCAGCCGGATGACGCCTGCCGTCGGTGAATTGAAGGTCAGCGTCAGCGGGCTGGTCCACTGAATTTCAGTTGACGAAGCCGTCTGCACAATGCGCCCTGTCAGATTACCAGAGAAGGTTTGCGAGGAAACATCACCCGGAACGGTGAACGAGACCTGCAACTGGAAGGTCGCACCGCCAAAACTCGGTCCGCTGCCCAGCGGTGAGGTTGAATTGGAATTGACGGTAAAGACACCCAGCGTCACGTTCGTGATCTCGCCCGGATTCAGACCAACATTGATCTGTGGTGCGGTCGAGGTGAACGTGATCGCGGCATTTGAGCCTCCGGCTGTCGCCGTCAGTGTGGTTCCGCCACCCCCAACTGTGGCCCCTGAGGCGCCAGCGGTGAAGGCGCCGGAAGTATTGGCCCGGAGCGTAATCGGGTCGGCCAGTGCTGAAGCGGCACACAGAATCAGCACAGCCAGCCCCGCCGCCCAGAGCGTCAGGATTTGTTTAGGGTTGTTCATTCAAGTAAGGCCTCCTTTAACGTGTTGATGGTGATTTCGGGGACGGCAAGCGGT